>CBFGVN010000192.1:0-6525 GCA_965651845.1 uncultured Chryseobacterium sp.
TTATTGTTTTGTTTGCTTTAAAATTTTACAAACCAAAAACTTTAAAGTAGAACAATGAAAAATCAAATTTTAAAAGGCTGTTTTTTGATGGTAATGATTCTCAGCCAGAAAGGATATGCCCAGATTACAATTACAAACAAAAAATTTTCATTCGGAACGACAGGAAGAATAGGAGCAGGATATTCACCAAATGCAGACGAAAGAACAGGTAGGCAATTGAACCTTGCCAATCAGGGATCTTTGGGAGGAAGAATGGATCAGGGAGATTATGTGGATTTTTTGCCCGCGTTTCATTTTACCCCGGTTGTGGGCGACAGTGCAAAAAAAACAAAAATCGATATGCAGGCGAGATTAAGCTTTTATTCGGGAGGAACTTTTTTGGGAAATGTAGATACAAAATCCAATCAGGGAATGATTGTGGCATTACCGGAAGCGTTTGTTGAAGCCAGAAACATCATGGGAAGTGACTGGGATGTCTGGGCGGGTTCGCGATGGCTGAGATTTGATGATGTGCATATTGCAGATTATTTTTACTTTGATGATCATTCGGCGACAGGTTGGGGAGTCCGACATAAAAACACAAGATTTTCCATGTTTTTTCCTGCAGCGATTGATACTGCGGCAAGCAACTCAACACCGTATTCCTACACCAATATTATCAGTGGGGGGAAGCGCATCTTATCTACAGACAGCGGGAAGTTTTTGTTTTAGAGCAGACAATTCCTTTTAAAAATAATGATCATAAAGTAAAATTACTGGCAGAATTCCATGCTGTTGACAAATCCGGAAAGCATTCTGTCGAAAATTATCCTTCAGATTACGGTTGGGTGTTGGGTGCCAAATTAAATTCAAATTTAAAAACCAGACTTCCGGGTTCATTTAATCAGATTTCCCTACGATACGGTTCTGGAATTGCCAACGGCGGCGATGGAGGAAACACCCAGACCTGGAGGACGTATGGTGCCCCGAATGAAGTTACACGGACATATAAAGGAGCATACTCACTCACAGCGGTTGAACATTTTTTACTAAATCTTTCAGACAGATGGTCTCTGAACGGATATGCGGTTTATACCCAAAGTAAGGGAGGCGCAGACAGTGACAATAAAGCTATTGATTATTATAAAAGAGAAATTTTTAATAAAAAATCTGAATTTAATACAGGAATAAGAGCAACTTATTATTTCAACAACTGGTTTCACATTCTTTCTGAACTGCATTACGCACAGCGAAAAGACGGAACTCAGGATCCTGCTTCCATGGTGAAGTTTGTCTTGGCGCCCACCATAGTTCCGACCGCGGAAAGAAGCGTTTGGGCAAGACCTCACATCAGATTGATTGCTGAAGTTTCCAGATACAACGATCAGGCGATGAATACGCTTTATTCACCGTTTTTACAGCAATCAGGATCGAAAAGAATAGGAACGTATCTCGGTGTAAGAACTGAATGGTGGGTTTTCTAAAATGAATCTGTTTTTTACAGCAAAAGGAGCAAAACACGCAAAAATTTAAACTCATGTCTTTATTTGCGATTTAATAATAAGCTTAAATAAATTGTAATTCAATCTTTTGTGCCTTTTGTGATTAAAAAAATAAAAAAATAAGAATAGAAAAATGAATATAAAATTTGGAGCTTCTCTTCTTTCATGGATTACTCCGCTATGGAATCCCGAAGCGAGAAAATATGCTATCGAAAAAACAGCCGGTGCAGGTTTTGATCTGATCGAAATTCTGCTTCCCGCATCCATGGAATTTAATGCTGGTGAAGTAAAAAAACAGCTTAAAAATAATAATCTGGAAGCAGTTTGCTCTCTAAATCTTCCGAAAGAAGCACATATTGCACTTTATCCAAAAGTCGCTGAAAACCTGATGAAACAAGCTGTCAACAAAACCTCAGAGCTGGAAACTGATTTTTTAGGAGGCGTTCTTCATGGCGGAATCGGTGTTTTTTCGGGAAATCCCTTAACGAAAAATGAAGCAGAAATCATTACGGAAGTTTGGAGTAATGTTGCAGATTATGCCAAAGAAAAAGGGGTAAACATCGGTATTGAACCCATCAACCGCTACGAAACCTATGTTTGTAATACAGCGCAAAATGTGTTGGATTTAATTTCAAAAACAGGAAAAAATAATTTGTTTCTTCATCTCGATACTTTTCACATGAATATCGAAGAGAACAATTTTTATGATCCCATTATTTTAGCCGGAAATAAACTGAAACATCTTCACATGACAGACTCCCACCGCGGAATGCTGGGTGAAGGAACTGTGAACTGGGACCAATTGTTTAAGGCATTAAAGGAAATTAATTTTGAAGGAAATCTGGTGCTGGAAAATTTTTCTTCTTCAGTTCCCGGAATGCAGCAGATGGTTTCTTTATGGCAAAAATCTCCGCATAATGCAGAAGAACTAGCTCTGGGAAGCCTTAAATTCATGAAAAATCACTGTAATTAATCAATAAAAATCAACCGTGATTGCCTTTCCATATTTTGGGAAGGCTTTTTTGTTTTTAATCTTCGGAATAGACCGAAAGACCAGATTTGTTTTACTAACTTTGCAGTTCGTAATATAATTTTTATGCACAAAGCAGGATTTGTAAATATAGTTGGGAAACCGAATGCCGGAAAATCTACCTTATTAAATCAATTAATGGGAGAAAAACTGGCAATTGTAACCCAAAAAGCTCAGACAACACGCCACAGAATTTTCGGAATTTATAATGAAGATGATTTACAGATCGTATTTTCCGATACTCCGGGAGTTTTGGATCCGAAATACAGTTTACAGGAAAAAATGATGGATTTTGTAAAAGATTCTTTACAGGATGCAGACGTTTTCCTTTTCATTGTGGATGTTACCGATAAAACCGAACCTTCAGAATTTTTGATTGATAAATTAAATAAAATCCCCGTTCCCGTATTGCTTTTATTAAACAAAGTTGATCAGACCAATCAGGAAGGACTTGAAAAATTGGTGGGAGAGTGGCACGACAGAATCCCGAAAGCTGAAATTCTTCCGATTTCTGCGCTGAATGCTTTTAATACAGACATTATTTTGCCCAAATTAAAATCAATGCTGCCGGAAAACCCGCCATATTATGATAAAGATCAGTATACAGATAAGCCTGAAAGATTTTTCGTAAATGAAGCGATTCGTGAGAAAATTCTTCTGAATTACGATAAAGAAATTCCATACTCTGTAGAAGTTGTTACGGAACAGTTTAAAGAAAAAGAGGGAATAATTTTCATCGATTCTATTATTTATGTAGAAAGAGATACACAAAAAGGTATTATTATTGGACATAAAGGAGAAGCCATCAAGAAAGTGGGGACAGAAGCCAGACAGGATCTTGAGAAATTCTTTAATAAAAAAATTCACCTGAATCTTTTCGTCAAAGTGAAAAAAGACTGGCGAAAAAATGACAGAGATCTGAAAAATTTCGGTTACAGATAAACTAAAAACCCAATAAAGACCGTTCTATTAAAAGATTATTATTATCTTTAAAGTAAATTTTAACTTAATGAACTATTCGAATTCAAATTCTAATACAGTTTTAAAAGATATTATTTTATTGGTTGTGAGGGTGTTTATTGGTTTTGCCATGTTATCTCACGGGTTCCCGAAACTTCAAACTTTGTTGGAAGGCGGAAAGATCGAATTCTTTGATTTTCTGGGATTGGGACCTCAACTCACTTTGATATTGACTGTTTTCTCAGAATTTGTTTGTTCGATCCTGCTTATTTTAGGACTTTTCACAAGAGTGGCTTTAGGATTTTTGGCTTTCACCATGATTATTGCAGGATTTGTAGTGTTGAGTGCAGAACCTTTTGCAAAACAGGAATTAAGTTTCATTTATTTGTCCGTTTACCTTCTTCTGATTGTTTTCGGAGCCGGAAAAATATCAGTAGATTATATGATCGAGAAGAGGAAAATAGCCAACGATTGGTAATTATTAAGAAAAAATATAAAATAGAAGCAGTAAGTTTTCTTGCTGCTTTTTTATGGTTAAAATCTTCAATCTGCTACAATGTTAATTTTAATTTAAAAATCATTATTTTCGTTGAAAAGAGATTATTATGAAGATAAAACTAACCATCTGCCTCCTTGCTTTTCTTAATTTTTATGATGCGCAGGAGAGTATTACTTACCAGAAGCCGTCTGCTGAAATTCTTAAACTTGCAGATTATGAAAGACCCCCAAGTGTTTTGATGAATAATAAAAAAGACTGGATTGTTTTTACCTACCGTCCGACTTACAAAACACTGGAAGATCTGAGCCAGCAGGAAATGAAATTGGGAGGCTTAAGAATCAATCCGGTGACCAATATTTCAAGTTCGGCAACCTATTCAAATAATATTAAGGTTAGAAAAATTAATGATAAAACAGAAGTTCAGGTTAAAAGTTTACCATCAAATCCGAAAATAACTTACACTTCATTCTCGCCGGATGAAAAGAAATTAGCTTTTACAAACACTACGAATAAAGGAGTAGAACTTTGGGTAGTCGATCTGGAAACAGCTGCAGCACAGAAAATCACTTCCGATAACCTGAATGCCAATTTGGGAAGTCCTTACGTTTGGTATAAAGATTCTCAGAATCTATTGATTAAAACCCTTCCTCAAAACAGAGGAAAATTAATTGATTCCAGCAAAGACCTTCCGACAGGTCCGATCGTTTCTACAGCCGACGGAAAAGTTTCGCAAAACAGAACATATCAGGATCTTTTGAAAAACCCACAGGATGAAAAGAATTTTGAAATCCTTACATCTTCTGATATTTACAATGTTGATCTCCATGGAAACTTGAAGAAAGTAAAAGATCAGGATCTGTATTCCGGACTGAGCTTTTCTCCTGACGGAAATTACCTGATGGCTACGACGATTAAAAAACCATTTTCATATATCGTTCCTTTAAACAGGTTTCCTATGACAACGACTGTTTATGATATGAACGGAAATGTTGTAAAAGTTGTAAACGAAGTTCCGCTGAATGAGGTTATGCCAAAAGGTTTTTCATCTGTAAGAACCGGGAAAAGAGATATGGGATGGAGAAGCGATCTGCCCGCAACTTTGGTGTATGCTGAAGCCTTGGATGGCGGTGATCAGTCGAAAACAGCTGATTACAGAGATGAAATTTTCACTTGGGAAGCTCCGTTCAGTAATGCTCCGAAATCATTTTTTAAAACGAAACAAAGATATGAAGGAACAAACTGGACAAACGATCATTATGCCATCGTTTCCGAAGGCTGGTACGACACAAGAAATACAAAATCTTTCCTTGTTGACCTAGATAATGGTGAATCAAAAGTAATTGATGACAGAAATTATCAGGATGTTTACAGTGATCCCGGGAATTTTAATACGACAAAAAATCAATACGGAAGATATGTAATCGATATGAAAGGAGGGAAATCCTATCTGATCGGAGCCGGTTTTACCAAAGACGGACAACATCCTTTCATCGATGAAATGGATATGAAAACTTTAAAGAAAAAAAGGCTTTACACTTCAAATCTTAAAAATGCGAAAGAAGAAATTATTGATATTTTAAATCCGTCAAAAGGAGAAATTCTAACGACTCAACAGTCTTCCAGTCAATATCCGAATTATTTTAAAAAGAATATTAAATCAAGTAAAACAGAAGCGGTAACCAATTTTGCCAATCCTTTTGAAAGCATTAAAGATGTTTATAAAGAAGTTATTACCTACAAAAGAAATGACGGTGTTACGTTGACAGGAACGCTTTATCTTCCTGCAAACTACGATAGAAAGGCAAAGAAAGAAAAATTACCACTATTAATCTGGGCGTATCCAACTGAGTATAAAGACAAAAATACAGCAGGCCAGAATACCCAAAACCCAAATGATTTTACGTTCCCTTACTATGGATCTTTCGTATACTGGACGACAAAAGGTTATGCTGTCCTGGATGATGCCGCCTTCCCAATCATTGGAGAAGGAAAGACAGAACCGAACGATACATTCATTCCTCAATTGGTTGCAAATGCAGAAGCAGCGATCAATGCAGTGGATCAGCTAGGATATATCGATCGGAAAAAAGTTGCTGTAGGAGGACATTCTTACGGTGCTTTTATGACGGCTAATCTCTTGACCCATTCTAATCTTTTCGCCTGTGGAATTGCCCGAAGTGGAGCATATAACAGAACATTGACGCCATTTGGATTCCAGAGCGAACAGAGAAATTACTGGGATGTTCCGGAAATTTACAACACAATGTCACCGTTTATGAATGCGGATAAAATGAAAACACCTTTGCTGTTGGTTCATGGTGATGCAGACAATAATCCGGGAACATTTACTTTACAGACAGAAAGATATTTTCAGGCTCTGAAAAACCTTGGGGCACCTGTAAAAATGGTTCTTTTACCAAAAGAAGCTCATGGATATGTTGCCAAAGAGAATATCCTGCATTTGCTTTGGGAACAGGATCAGTTTTTGGAAAAATGTTTGAAGAAATAAGTTAAAAAACCGTTCCTTTTGAACGGTTTTTTTGTTTTATTTGCCG
>CBFGVN010000193.1:0-6522 GCA_965651845.1 uncultured Chryseobacterium sp.
TTTTTAAATATATTATAAGGTTTCGGGTCGGCAAAGCCGACCCGAAACTATTTAAAGATTACATTAGTCATTATGATAAGGTTTACCCTGTAAAATCTGATCAGCACGATAAATTTGCTCAACAATAAACAGCCGGATCATCTGGTGCGTGAAAGTCATTTTGGAAAGTGACATTTTTTCGTTTGCCCTACTGTATATCTCTTCTGAAAATCCATAAGCTCCGCCAATCAAAAGGTGAATTTTTTTCACTGAAGAATTCATCCAAATATCAATTTTTTGAGCAAATTCACGGCTTGTAAAGTGTTTTCCCTTTTCATCCAGAATGACAACAAGATCATTTTTATCAATATAATTGAGAAACAAACGAGCTTCCTCTTTCTTTAAAAGATCAGGAGAAAGGTTTTTGGCATTTTTTACATCAGGAATTTCGACGATGGTAAAATTCCAGTGTTTGGGCAGGCGTTTAAGATAATAATTGATTAAAGAGGTGATTTCTTTATCATCCGTTTTCCCGATACAAAGTAAATTGATCTGCATTTTCTGTCTTACAATGTTTTTAAGCATCAAAGATATTCATAAATTAAAGAAAGTCATAATGCACGGACTTTTAAAGCTAATTTTAAAACTAAAAAAAATCATTACTTTTGTAAGAACACCAAAAATGATGAAAACAATTATTTTTTTTCTTTTTTTGTCATTGGTAATTCTAAAAAACTTGGATAAATAGTTGATATTTAAAGTAAAATGGGCATAAAACTTCCTAAATTTATCTTGAAGGTTCAAGAATTTTTTGACGATATCCATATTCCGGTGTTAGGAATATCGCTTTGGCAGATGTTCGAGATTTATATTTCCGGGATTTTTAAAGGAAATATCGGACGGAAAGCTGCTGCTATTTCATGGAGTTTTACCATTAGTTTATTTCCTTTTATCCTTTTCCTGTTGTCGGTTTTGCCGTATATGCCGCACTATGACAAGCTTCAGTTTTATATTTTCGAGGTATTGATGCACAATGTTTTTCCTTCCAATATGGAAGGTGATGTAAGAGGATATATTGAAACGAATATTATTCCTAATATGAAGGGAATCAGTAATTTGACTATTGTTTTGGCATTGGTATTCGCGACTAACGGAACATTTTCCATCATCAATGGATTTAACGAAAACACGGACGAAAAAATGAGCGATGTCAAAGAATTCATACTTTCGTTTTTTATTACCATTGGGTTTATCACCATTGTTTTTTTAACGCTTTTTGGGGTGTATTATTCAGAGGTGGTTCTAAAGTTATTTACTCCGGTTTATGATATCTCCTGGCTGGCTGACAACCTTTCAAAAATCATCGGATTTGTATCTTTTCCGCTGTTTTATTTTATACTTCTTGCATTGTTTTATTGGCTGGGAACCGTGAGGATCACAAGATTCAGACAGGCACTTCCGGGAGCAATTCTCACAACGGTTTTATTCGTTCTTACCACGTATGGATTTGCTTTATATGTCAAAAATATTGCCCGATACAATGTCCTTTACGGTTCCATAGGAAGTATGATTCTTCTAATGGTTTGGGTAAATGTGAATGTTTATCTTCTTCTTTTCGGGAATGAACTGAATATGGCCATCCGAAAACTGAGAATTGAAAAACTATTGTCAGATCAGCTTAAAAAAGAAGCCACAAATTACCACGCCCAAAGTGCTGAGCCCAATCTTGAAAGCGATGAAGAGCACATATGGAAATTTAACAAAGAAGAAAAAAAAGATTAATTTTCCTCTTCAATTGCTTGATTTTTAGAACTTATCTTTAAAATTATAAAACCTAAAACAGCGGCTAAGAAGGAAGCAATTAAAATCGCAAATTTTGCCTCATCCTGAATTTCAATTTCTCCTTTGAAAGAAAGCAATGCGATAAAAATTGACATGGTGAAACCTATACCTGCTAAAAACCCAACTCCTGCCATATGCATCCAAGAACTTTTTTGAGGTAATGAACTAAGCTTCAATTTAATAGCAATCAATGAAAACAGATTAATTCCAATCAGTTTTCCTAAAATAAGCCCGCCAATAATTCCTAGACCCAAACTGCTCGTTAATCCGGAAATCATACCTTCATTAAACGTAATATTGGTATTCGTCAATGCAAAAATAGGCATGATCAGGAAGCTTACAGGAAAATGAAGTTGGTGTTCCAGTTTTTCCAGTGGAGAAATTTCTACATCAGAAACATTAGTAGGAATTGTAAATGCCAATAAAACGCCGGCTATGGTAGCATGAATTCCCGAATGGTGCAGGAAGTACCACAAAAATAATCCCGGAATAATGTAGAAAATTATCTTCTTAACTTTAAAAAAATTAAATAGAAATAATAAAGCGGTAATTCCTAAAGATAGAAAAATATACATCCAATGGATTTGTTCCGTATAAAATATAGCAATTACCAAAATAGCTCCCAAATCATCTACAATAGCCAATGCAGCCAGGAAAATTTTAATAGCATTAGGAATTTTTTTCCCCAACATGGAAATAATAGCCAGTGAAAAAGCAATATCTGTTGCCATTGGAATTCCCCAACCGTTGCTGTAAGTGGTTCCTAAATTAAAAACTGAATAAATAACAGCCGGAACAACCATTCCTCCAATCGCAGCAAAGATCGGCAGAGACGCATTTTTGAAGGATGAAAGTTCACCTTCTACCAATTCTCGTTTGATTTCAAGACCTACCAAAAGGAAGAAAACTGCCATCAAACCATCATTAATCCAGATGCTCACCGGATATTGAAGATGAAAAATATCAACACCGGCTTCTTTGTCTAAAAATGCCTGGAAACTTCCTGCAGCAGAAGAATTTGCAATTAATAATGAAATTAATACACAGAAAATCAGGATGATCCCTGAAGATTGACTGCTGCTGAAAAACTTTTTAAAATATAGCGTTAAATTCATGTTTTAAGATTGTAGTCGTCTCACTCTTGAAATTCCGTTAAAATCATTAAGTTTTTTAAATGTTTGTTCCAATTGACTTTTATTTTTTACCTCAAGATTAATAGTTCCTGTAAAAATTCCGTCGTTTGACTCAATTGACATACTTTTCATATCCATTCCCATCGCGCCGCTGATGACGGTCGTAATATCATTAATCATTCCCATTCTGTCCAGACCTTCAATCTCGATTTTCACTCTGTTTTTGAAGCTTTCTGCATTTACCCATTTTGCAGGAATTACCCTGTAATCGTACTGTGCACGAAGATTGATTGCGTTCGGACAATTGTCGCTGTGCACTTTAATACCGTCTGAAATAGTAATAAAACCGAAAATTTTGTCTCCGGGAATTACCGTACAGCATTTTGCATAGCTGTAATTCAGTTTTTCTTCGTCTTTTCCGAAGACGATCATATCCAGATTTTGCTCCTTCGGTTCTACGTAAGTCGTATTTTTCGTCGGAGATTTTCTGAATCTCGAAAGTAAATTGTTAAATACGTTTTTACTTTCAATATATTTTCTTAAACTACTCGCATCCAGTTCGTTACTTTGGAATTTTAAAAATAGTTCCTGAGAAGTTTTAAGATTAAAGAATTTTTGAAGTTTATTGACTTCATCATCGTTGAAATTAATTTTTGCATGGCGGAGCTTTCTCTGTAAAATCTCTTTTCCTTCTTCAACCAGTTGATTTTTTTGTGAGTTTAAATAACTCTTAATCTTTGACTTAGCTTTGGAGGTAACCACAAATTCCAGCCAGTCGGATTTTGGTTTTTGGTTTTGGGAAGATAAAATATCCACCTGATCTCCATTTTGAAGAACATAAGAAATAGGTACTAATTTTCCATTGATTTTTGCGCCTAAACACTTCATTCCCAGATCGGAATGAACGGAAAACGCAAAGTCGAGAGCCGTTGCATTGGTCGGCAAAATTTTAATTTCGCCTTTCGGTGTGAAAACAAAAACTTCTTTTGAATATAGATTAAGTTTAATATTATCCAAAAGTTCCGATGTAGAAAGGTTTTGTTGTTGTTCGAGAACCTCACGGATTTCTGTTACCCAGTTTTCGAAATTCCTGTCTTCAGAGCTTTGTTTGTAGCCTTCCTTGTATTTGTAGTGGGCGGCAACCCCTTTTTCTGCAATTTCATCCATCCTTTCGGAACGGATTTGTACTTCGATCCACTTTCTATCGGGTCCGAGAACGGTTAAATGCAAACTTTCATAGCCTGTAGAACGCGGCTGAGTGATCCAGTCGCGCATTCTTGAAGGGTTACTGTGATAAACATCCGTAACAATCGAATAAATTTTCCAGGCAAGGAATTTTTCATTCTTAGCGTCTGATTTATAGATGATTCTGATCGCGTAATTGTCGAAAACCTCTTCGAAAGAAACTCCTTGCTTCAGCATTTTCCTGTAAATTGAAGAAATTGCTTTTGCACGCCCTTTAATTTTAAAGTTTAATCCTTCTTCATTAAGTCTCTCGGAAACTTCTTTTTTAAACTCTTCAATATACCTTTCACGGCTTTCTTTTGCGAGTTCTAATTTTTCCGTGATTTCATTGTAAATCTCTGGATTATTGTATTTTAAAGATAAATCTTCAAGTTCGGATTTGATGTTGTATAGACCGAGACGATGTGCCATCGGAGCATAAATATATACTGTTTCAGACGCAATTTTTTTCTGCTTGTCCGGAGCCATGCTTTCCAGTGTACGCATGTTGTGAAGACGGTCTGCGATTTTAATCAGAATAACTCTGAAATCTTCGGAAAGAGTAAGCAACAGCTTTCTGTAATTTTCAGACTGCACCGAAATATTCTGGTGATTCATGATGGATATTTTTGTTAATCCATTCACAACCCCGGCGATTTTTTCACCGAAAATTTTCTTTAAATCTTCATATGTATAGTCGGAATCTTCGATCACGTCGTGCAAAAGTGCACAGGCAATGGAGGAAGCTCCCAAACCGATCTCTGTTGCTACAATTTTGGCTACAGCAATAGGATGGTAAATATATGGTTCACCAGATTTTCTTCGTTGGTCTGTGTGTTCTTCAAATGCGATATCGAATGCTTTTCGGATGAGCTTGTTGTTTTCCTCACTCAATGTTCGGTATGTATTCGAAATCAGATCCTTATATCTTGCGAGGATCTCTTTGTTTTCTTGTTCTAAGTCGTAACTCATTTGTGTAAAAGCCTATATTTAAACGAAAATACGAAATTTTTTACACTTTTCAAACAACAAAAAAATCCGTAGAAGGTTCTACGGATTTCCGGTTATTAATTTTTTATCTCATTTGGTTAAAATTTTACTTCAGCGGAATCCATACCGTGATTAGAATTTCTGATCTTTACATCGGGACTGTTATGGATTTCAGCTTTGCATCTTGCGTCAATGTATCTTTTTAGATTATCGTAATGAGCCTGTTCGATACTCATATTTTCAAATAAAAATGTCTTTAAAACAGAATTTTGATTAAAAATATTTTTTGCGTTATCCGCCTGGACATTATCTTTTACAGCTACGCTCGCCAGATACTGAGCATTGTGCTGTCCGTTATCAAGATATACAATGTAATCTGAATTTTCAAAACCGGAGTTTTCAAGATCGGTTTCAAGTTTCTTGTAATCGCTGTGATGTTCAAATAATCCAGCTAATATATTTGACATAGCAATAGTTTTAAAATTGTATTTAAAGATAATAAATAATTTCTATATAATTTGATAATTTTTTAATAAAAATTTAATTTTAATGTTTTATCTATAAATTATTGTTAAAATTTATGAAAATATCTATTGAACAGATGTTTGAAGTAAGCAATAAAAAAAACGGACTTCTGCCCGTTTCTATTCATTGTATTTACAATAATTTCAATCTATTCTTTCGTTTTTAATTTCCTCAACAATTTCAGGATTCAAAAGGGTAGTGATGTCACCGAAATTACTGAAATCACCCTCTGCGATTTTTCTTAAAATCCTACGCATAATCTTTCCTGAACGGGTTTTCGGAAGCCCGGAAACAAATTGTATTTTATCCAGCTTGGCAATCGGCCCGATCTGATCTGAAATCAGCTGATTGATCTCTTTTGTAAGATTGTCTTTTTGGCGGCTTTCTCCGGTTTCTTTTAAAATTACAAATCCGTACAATGCATTTCCTTTAATATCATGAGGATAACCGACAATGGCAGATTCTGCCACAGCAGGATGTTCGTTGATGCTGTCTTCAATTGGAGCCGTACCCAGATTATGCCCGGAAACAATAATTACATCATCCACACGACCTGTAATTCTGTAATAGCCAACCTCGTCTCTCAGCGCGCCGTCTCCGGTGAAATATTTCCCTGGAAAAGCAGTGAAATAGGTCTCTTTATATCGTTGATGATCGCCCCAGATCGTTCTGGCAATTCCCGGCCACGGAAAACGGATGCAAAGATTTCCCGTCACCTGATTGCCCATAATTTCATTGCGTTTATCATCCATCAAAACAGGCTGAATGCCAGGTAAAGGAAGGGTAGCGTAAGTCGGTTTTGTCGGCGTAACGAATGGAAGAGGAGAGA
>CBFGVN010000194.1:0-6467 GCA_965651845.1 uncultured Chryseobacterium sp.
AATATTTCTGCATTATTGGATAATGCCAGAAAGAGAGTTGTGGTTGCTGTAAATCAAACAATGGTTCTCACTTATTATGAGATCGGAAGGATGATTGTGGAGGATGAGCAACATGGTGAAAGTCGTGCAGAATATGGTAAAAATGTTTTGAAAGATTTATCATTACATCTTACTGAAAGATTTGGAAAAGGCTTTTCTCAACGGAATTTAGAACAAATGAGACAATTCTATTTGTCTTACTCAATTCCGCAGACAGTGTCTGCGAAATCTGCAAGTGAAGACGGCCAAAAAAGACAGACACTGTCTGACCTTTTTGAGATGAGAGAATCTTTACCCACAAAATTTAATCTTTCATGGTCTCATTATATTAAATTGATGAGAATCAACGATATTCAAGAAAGAAAATTCTACGAAATTGAAAGCTTTAAAAATAACTGGAGCTTAAGAGAATTACAAAGACAATACGATTCTGCTTTATATACAAGATTATCTTTAAGTAAAAATAAAGAAGAAATTCTTCAACTTTCCGAAAAGGGGCAAATTTTAGAAAAGCCGAAAGATCTCATCAAAGATCCTTATATTCTGGAATTTCTTGGTCTATCTGAAAAGCCAAATTATTCCGAAAATGAATTAGAATCTGAACTAATTGATAAACTAGAACATTTCTTATTAGAATTAGGAACAGGATTCACATTTGTTGCAAGACAAAACAGGATAACTTTTGATGAAAAACATTTTAAAATAGATCTGGTTTTTTACAACAGAATTCTAAAATGTTTTGTTTTAATTGATTTAAAAATAGGCGAATTAAAACATCAGGATATTGGTCAAATGCAGATGTATGTTAATTTCTATGATCGAGAAATTAAATTGGATGACGAGAACAAAACTATAGGAATTATTCTTTGTCAGGATAAAAGTGAGGCATTGGTTCAATACACGTTACCTGAAGATAACGAACAGATTTTTGCAAGTAAATATTTTACAATATTACCGAGTAAAGAAGATTTTATTAACATTTTAAACTCAGACAATGGAAAAATTTCATAAATATTGCCTTAGTGTATTGTTGGTAATAATCTGCAGTAATATTTCGGCACAGATTAGCAACGGATCTGTGGATAGTGAAGATTGCAAGCAGCTGTATGAGCTTTACAATCAGTTTTTAAATCAAAACTGTGAGCATTCTCAAGAGTTTTGTGTAAAACAAAATCCGGGACATCATTTTGCGATACATGATAGACAGAATGCAATTGATGTTTTTGGAAAAGCATTTTCTGGAAAACAACAGTTTAATTCTTTTAAAAATAAAAAAGGGGCAGATTTTTCCGAAAAAGAAAAATATAGTCAGCTCCTGAAAAACTTCGAAAAAAACAGTAAAGAGAATCTCTTTGCTGATATTTTATATTTTAAAACTAAAGTTTCAAAGGTCAGAAACAAAGATTATTTAGAGGTAATTGGTTAAAAAACAAAACAATTTTTAAACTAATTAACAGATCTGCAGCTTATAAATGCAGCTTAAACTTAAATCAATAATCTAAATTTACTTATGAGTACCGAGTTACAAAATATAAAAAACCGTTTCGGAATTATCGGAAATTTTCCGGCTTTAAATCGTGCTTTGGAAAAAGCAATTCAGGTGGCACCCACAGACATCTCCGTTTTAGTGATTGGAGAAAGTGGGGTTGGTAAAGAATTTATTCCGAAAATTATTCATTCAGAATCCAAAAGAAAACATCAGCCATATATTGTCGTAAACTGTGGTGCGATTCCGGAAGGAACCATCGATTCAGAATTGTTTGGCCATGAAAAAGGAGCATTTACGGGAGCTACGGCAACGAGAAAAGGATACTTTGAAGTAGCAGACGGCGGAACGATTTTCCTTGATGAGGTGGGAGAGCTGCCTTTGCAGACGCAGGTTCGTTTGCTGAGGGTATTGGAAAGCGGGGAATTTATGAAAGTAGGTTCTTCACAGGTTCAGAAAACGAATGTAAGAATCGTTGCGGCAACTAATGTTAATATGATGAAAGCCATTCAGGATGGAAGATTCCGTGAAGATTTGTATTACCGTCTGAATACGGTGCAGATCGATATGCCGCCTTTGAGAGAAAGAAAAGGAGATATTCATCTGTTATTCAGGAAATTTGCGATAGATTTTGCTGAGAAATACAGAATGCCTGAACTGGAATTGGAGCCGAGTGCAGTTCATTATATCGAAAATTATACTTTTCCGGGAAATATTCGCCAACTGAGAAATTTGGTAGAACAAATGACCGTTGTGGAAAGAAACAGACACGTAAGTGTTGAAAAACTGGCAGAGTACATCCCGATGGAAACCCATCTTCCGATGGTGGTAAATACCCCAAATTCCCAAAAGCAAAGCGACTTCAGCAGTGAAAGAGAAATCATGTACAAAATTCTCTTTGATATGCGAAACGATATTAATGATTTAAAATCCTTAACTTCGGAATTGATAAAAAATCGTGGGACTTCTGATCTGAGCAATCATGAGAAAAATTTGATCAATAGAATTTACACTCCTGAAACTCAGCAGAATGTAGCGCCTAATTCTCTATTGTATTTTGAAAATAATGGCAATAATGATGCCCCTGTGATTCAAAATCCGACTATTATTTCTAGTCCGGAGGAGAGCTATGAGGATATAGAAGATATTGAAATTGAGGAAAACAGACCTGAATCTTTATCACTTCAAAATAACGAAAAAGATTTGATTATCAAGGCGTTAGAAAAACATAAGGGACGCAGGAACAAAGCAGCGGACGAATTGGGAATTTCACAGAGAACTTTATACAGAAAAATAAAACAATATAACCTTGAAGAATAAAAAAAATTAATTATGATGAAAATTAGCGCAAAGCCAATCAATTTTAAGTTCAATGACTATCTGAGCAACGGATACGAATTTTTAAAGAACAACTTCGGAAACGTACTTGTTGCATTTTTACTTTGCATTATTATGTCGATTATTCCTTTTTGCGGATTTTTGGCATTGGGGAATTTTTACAAATATTGCAGAAATTTAAGAATGGGAAGACAGGCAAGTCCCGGAGATATTTTTAATTTTGATGACTTTTCCGCATATTTTATTTTACAGCTGATTATTCTTGGAGGAGTTTTGCTATTGTACATACCATTGTTTATCACAATGCCTCTTGCAGCGATGGCAAATGGAGGAGAACCTTCTGCCGGAATGCCAATATTTTTAATAATCTATATGATCGTATTGTATATTGGTATCGTGATAATCGCTCTAAAAGCATTTTACATGATAGGGTTAATCTCTCTGGGCGGAGTAAGGGATATTAAAACGGCCTGGCAAATGTCTTTGACAATGTCAAAAGGAAATTTATTGTCAATATTCTTATTTTCACTTGTTGTGAGTATTCTTGGGCAATTGGGGATTTTGGCTTGTGGTATTGGAGTTTTCTTGACCTTACCATTTGTACATACTTCTCATTATTTTGCTTATGAAGATGCCATTCAGCAGGTTGAGAATGACGAAATAAAAGAAATCGGATCTAAAAATGAATTTTAAAATTAAAAATATCAAAATCAGACAGCCAAAATTTTCATGGCTTTTATTTCTGTGTTTAGGAGTTTTGAACTCTTGCTACAGTTTTACAGGATCATCTTTAACGGATGAAAAGACTGTTCAGATCAACGAATTTCCAAACAATGCAGCTTTGGTAAATCCTACTTTATCTCAGCAGTTTTCTACCGATATTCAAAACCGATTTTTACAAAGAACAACCTTAAAAGGGACAAAGGAAAATCCTGATATTCTGATTGAAGGGGAGATTACAGATTATTCGATCACACCTACAACGATCAGTTCCACAACAGTTCCGACGAATTCCGGAGGAACGATTCAGGAATCTCAGAATAAACTGACAGTCACGGTGAAAGTGCATTATGAAAATAAACTTCATCCGGATTCAAGTTTCGACAGGACATATTCTGATGAGGCTGTTTTCAACAGCAATTTGTCGCAGTCTGAGATTGAAAGTTCTCAGGTGAAAATTGCGACAGACAGAATTATAAATAAGATATTTAACGACATCGTAGCGAATTGGTAAAATGAATCATAGAGTTTTAGAATTATTAAAGGCCCCAAAAAACATTCAGTCAGAGGATCTAGATCTTCTGAAAGAGGAGATTAATTCTTTCCCCTATATTCAAAATATCAGAGCTTTATATTTGTATGGAGTGCATCTTCATGATAAAGAAAATTATCAAAAAGTACTTTCTACAACGGCGGCTTATACAACCGATAAAAAGATTCTTTATCAGTTGATTAACGGGAAAATTCAGCAAAAGCCAAAGCCTGAAATTCAATCGGAATTGGTAAAGAAAAAGATAATTCCTGCAGAAAATCCGCTTAAAGTTTTATATCAGTCAAAAGCTACCGGTTTTCCAATAAAAAGGGAAGAACCGCAGGTTACGGAAATTCTGCCTGACATTATTGAAGAATCAAAAACTCAGACCGCCGATTCAAAAGAAGAATCACGCATACATCCGGATTCAAAACCGGAAATCAAACATCTTTATATAAATGGAGAGCGAAACAGGATTTTATTTGAAGGTGAAGAAAATTTCCTGGATGATGATACTATTGAAACTATTGATCTAGAATCGACATTAGAATCCGGATCGATCGTTATCCAAAAAGCTGAAAAAAAACAGGAAAATATTCAGTCAGAAGAAATTCCTGCAAAAATTGAAAATAAAGAAGAAGCTGAAGAATTCACTCCCGAAACCATTATTGAAGAAGAAAAAATTGCTTCCGAGGCTGAAAAACGTGAAATTTTAGACGAATCTCAGTTAAGTTTCCATGAAACAGCGCCTTTTATGTCTGAAACTCAGATTGAGGTTGAAGAGGAAAAGATTGAAGCAGAGAATATAATTAAAACTGAAGAAACAGCGGATTTCACCCCTGAAAAGATCATTAATGAAGATAAAATTTCGTCTGAAGAAGAGAAAAAATCGGTTCGTGATGACGAAGAATTAAGTTTTCATGGAATGGAATCTTTCTTACCTGAAGTAAAAATTAATGCTAATTCTAAAGAAGCAAAAGCGGAACTTCCTACATCCAGCATCAACAAACACGAAGATGAGATGCGCCGTCTGATCGAGGAAGTTGAGAAAAAAATGAAGGAAAAAGCAGCTTCCCAGGAAATTAAAAAAGAAGAAGATCCAGAAGATATAGGGCATGATATCAGTTTTTCTGAAACTCAAAGTTTTGAAGTACAACCCAAAGAAACGGAGGCAGAAAATAAAGCTGAAACTGTTTCGCCTGAGGTTGTTGAAGTGCCTAAAGAAGAAATTTCTGTGGAGAAAAAAGAAATCCCAATGGAAGAAGCTCCGGCAGAAGTAAAATCTACCTGGAAGCCAATGTCTTTTGAATCTAATCTTCCTGATTCTCTACTTAATAAATCAGCGGAAATTCCTCAGCCAAAAGCAGAAACCGTTGTTCCTAAAACGGAAATTGTAGAAACAGAAAAAACGGAAGCTCCAAAACAGAAAGGAGTTTTACCTGAGGTTGAAGAAATTCCTGAGCTTACAAAAGATAAATCTGAAAAATTTGAAGAATATACGGAAGAGCTTCAAATTGATAAAGAAGCGCCTGTCGTGGAAGAAACTCCGGAGAAACAAGAAGTTCCGGTAATGAATGTGTCTTTCTTTGGATCCGATATTGCAAAATGGATGACATCGGAACCGACAAGAGAAGAGCAAACGGAGCCTGAAAAAGATGCAAATACAACAGAAATTCCTGCTAAAACTGAACCGGTACAGCCAACTCGTGCCGACAGTAATATTCCGGGTTTTATCAACACATGGCAAAGCTGGCTGAAAATCGACAGAACTCCTGAAAACGAAAAAGAAAAGCTGGAAGTAAAAAGCAAAGTGATTGAGACTTTCATCGAAAATAATCCGAAAATCAGTCAGTTGAAAGAGGAAAGTAGTTTCGTCGTAAAGGAAAAAGGAGATGATATTTCACATTTAATGACTGAGACGTTGGCGAATCTTTATTTTGAACAGAAATTGTATACAAAAGCCATTAAAGCATTTGAAACCCTGATCAGAAAAACACCTGAAAAGAAAGAATATTACGAAACAAGAATCCAGGAAATAAAAGATTTTAGAACTAAAGGATAAGATCGATAATAATGAACATTTTAGTAATTACACCTTTCAAAATATTATTTGCTGCAATTGCGGTGTTTGTATTGTATATTTCAGCAATTATGGTTTTATTTAAAACAAAATCAGGTATTTTACCTTATTTGGCATTAATTCTTTTTCCCGTAATTGGCCCTTTGGGGATCATTTTCGGAAATCATTTAAATAAAACAAAATAAAATAATAAGCGGCGGAAAAATTTTCCGCCGCTTATTTTATGTATGATCAATTACATCTTTATTGCTCCTTAATTTCCGCCATGCTTT
>CBFGVN010000195.1:0-6423 GCA_965651845.1 uncultured Chryseobacterium sp.
ATACTAAACGTATGTTTGAACGGTAAATTTGTAGCGATGTCATGCTGAGCCTGTCGAAGCATCTCAATATTATTATTTTAATTGAATTAAAACTAAGAAATAACTCCTAATTCCTTTCCTACTTTTTCAAAAGCAGCAATCGCCTTATCCAAATGTTCTCTTGTATGAACCGCAGAAAGCTGCACCCTGATTCTTGCTTTTCCTTTTGGTACAACAGGATAGAAGAATCCGATCACGTAAATTCCTTCATCCATCAGTTTTTCAGCCATTTTTTGGGAAAGAGGTGCGTCGTAAAGCATTACCGGAACGATCGCTGCATCACCATCAGGAATATCAAAGCCTTTGGCTTTCATCTGTGTTCTGAAATAAGCTGCGTTTTCCATTACTTTATCACGAAGAGAGGTATCATCAGAAATCATATCCAAAACTTTCAAAGCGGCACCTACGATTCCCGGAGCCAGTGAATTTGAAAATAAATACGGTCTTGAACGCTGTCTCAACATATCAATGATCTCTTTTTTACCAGATGTAAATCCTCCCAAAGCACCCCCAAGAGCCTTTCCTAACGTAGAAGTAATGATGTCTACTCTACCCATCACTTCGTTGGCTTCATGAGTTCCACGGCCTGTTTTTCCGATGAATCCGGTAGCGTGAGAATCGTCTACCATTACCAAAGCATCGTATTTATCCGCTAAATCACAAACTCCTTTAAGGTTGGCCACAATTCCGTCCATTGAGAAAACCCCATCCGTAACAATAATTTTGAAACGGTGATTTTTTTCTGAAGCAGCAATCAGCTGAGCTTCCAAATCTTCCATATTATTGTTTTTGTAACGGTATCTTGCCGCTTTACAAAGACGAACTCCGTCGATGATCGAGGCATGGTTCAGTTCATCAGAAATAATGGCATCTTCTTCCGTGAACAAAGGTTCAAAAACACCTCCGTTAGCATCGAAGCAAGCGGCATATAAAATGGTATCTTCAAGACCTAAAAATTCAGCAATCTTTTGTTCCAACTGCTTGTGAATATCCTGAGTTCCGCAGATAAAACGAACAGAAGACATACCATAACCGTGAGATTCTATCATATCCTGAGAAGCTTTCATCACTTCCGGATTGTTGGATAATCCCAAATAATTGTTGGCACAGAAGTTCAACAGCTTTTTCCCGTTGGCTTCTATTTCGGCACTCTGCTGAGAAGTAATGATTCTTTCTCTTTTGTAAAGCCCGTCGTTCTCAATATTTTGTAGTTCGTTCTGTAAATTTTCAAGATACTTTTTAGAGATCATTTCTAATAATTTTTATGATGCGCTAATTTAATAAAAAAAGCCGTTTCAATCTTATGAAACGGCTTTCTTATTTTAGATAAGATAAAGTTTGCTACTTTTTAATAAATTTCACGTTTTTATCTTTTATTTTAAATATATAAGTTCCAGGAACAAGCTCCGAAATATTGATCGGTTTTTCCGGCTGATAAGTTTCTTTTCGCACTAATTTCCCATCCGTAAAATAAATAGTAAAATCAGTAGGTCTATCAATACCTTTTATATATAACTCATTTTTTGCAGGATTCGGATATAAAGCAAATTCGTCTTTATTAATATCTGAAGTGCTTAAGGTATTATCCTGAGTAACGGTGGAATTTTTTGCTAAAATCTGATATTCATAATTAAACTCCACACTTGCTACCGGAAAGGCAACCGACTGTACAAAATACTGATTATTGGTTGTATTATTTAAGGCAAAATAAGCAACCTGGCCTCCCGTTCCATTTACTTTTATCGGTAAAGGCATTTCAAAAAAGCTTACTGTAGGACTGCTTTGTGTCTGAGCAGCTTTAATGATGATCTGCCCTCCGGATTGTCTCCATCGGATGTCATAGATCGGATACCCTTCTCCGTAGATCCAGTCATTGAAAAATTCTGTAAAATTAATACCTGTTGATTGCAACAGTGAAGCATTCAGATCTTGGGTTTTTGCATAATTATAAGCCAGATTCGGTCTTGAATGATAATCCTGAATCGCCTGATAGAAAGCTGTATCACCTAAAATCCATTTCAGCATTCTCACCACATATCCCCCTTTTGAATAGGATAATCTTCCGCTGAAAATACTTCCTATATTTCCCAAATTTGCATCTGCAACATAAACACTTCCTCCAGGAGAACTTGTGATATAATTTTTCTGATCCAATAAATAACTCATAAACTGAGTATTGCTCATTAATAACTTTTCATTGGCCAAATGTTCTCCGAATGTAGCAAAACCTTCATTCAGCCAGATATCATTCCATGCTCCGCAGGTTACCTTGTCGCCAAACCATTGATGAGCTAGCTCGTGAGCAATCACAGATCTTCCCCAAGAGCTCATGGAAGACATCGTCTGATGCTCCATGCAAGTTCCGTTATACTGGAATTCCATATGCCCGTATTTTTCATTTCTGAAAGGATAAAGTCCTAAATAGGTTTCAAAAGTGTTCATCACCTGTTTTGTCCAGTCTATATTAGACATGATAGTCGAATTTGACTGACTTGCCGGATAAATATAATTCACAAAAGGGAAAGGTGGATTTCCCATGGTATCATTAAGCTTTACAAAATTTGTAATTGAAAGTGCCACCAGGTAAGAAGCCATCGGATACATTGTTCTCCAGAAAGTTAATTTTTGGCTTCCCGGAAGTGTCGTTTCAGACATCAATTTTCCGTTGGCTGCTACGCTGTACTGAGACGGTGTCGTAATTTTGAAATCAAACCTGTCGATTTTATCATTCAGGCTTTGTTTTGTCGGAAACCAATCCTGAGCTCCGTAAGGTTCGCTTAAAGTTGATAAAATCGGGATTGTATTTTGGGAGCCGGTAGAAAAGGCATTGTAAGCAGTATCAGGCGCCCCGGAATACGTAATGGTAAGAGAATCCAACACATTGGCCGGAAGAGGTGATTGAAAATCTATCTTAAGCTCTTTTGTCGGAAGCTGTTGAAAAACAAGCGTATTTCCATGATACTGAACCTGAGAAACCGTTAATTCATCCGTAAGGTCAAAATAAATACTGCTCATGCTCTGATTAGGCTTAAAATGAGAAGTCACCGAACCGGAAATATTATACATAGAAGGATTTAAAGCAAGATCCATTCTCTGATACTGAAGGTCGTAGTTCAAAGTATTCGGATTGGTATTTCCGATGGCCATTTTATGGGCGAAAGACTTCATTTCCTTTTCAATCAGGCCTTTTTTATCAATATTATCATTCTGAGCAAGCATTTGCTGGAAAACAAAAATGCTCAAAACTAAAAAGTAAAATTTTCTCATACTCAAGTTATATAAGCTTCAAAGATAAAAAAAACCTTTTAATCATTGATTAAAAGGCTCTTATAATTCAAATAAAAATATTTTTAAAGATCTAAAGCTGGTTCAAGAATTTTTTCCATTCTTTTCTTTACCATATCTACAGATCCTGCATAATTATTAACCATTAACGAAAAAACCAAAGTCTTCCCTGAGTTCGTTTTCATATATCCTGCCAACGTTTTCACCTTATTTAAAGTACCCGTTTTAGCAAAAACCTGTCCGTTTCCTGTTCCGATGAACATTCTTTTCAACGTTCCCGACTGTCCTCCAACCGGTAATGAATTAAAATACGTTTTATAATATTTTTCATCCATTAAAGAAGTTAAAAATTTAGCCTGAGCAATCGGAGTTACATTATTGCTTCTTGAAAGCCCGCTTCCATCCATATAATTTAAGCCGATCATATCGAAACCATCACTTTTCAAATGTTCCGTAACAACCTTTCTACCAGAATCCATGGTTTGATCTCCTAAACTTTGGAAACCAACTGTTTTCAGCAATGCTTCCGCTAAACCATTATCACTGTGCTGATTGGTGTAATAAATAATATCACTTAAAGTCGGAGATTTATAGGCTGAAACCAGCTTCCTGCTTTCTGGGCTTGCATCTGTCATTTTAGGTGTTACCTTTCCGGTTACAGCAATTCCGCTTTTTACCAAAGTCGTTCTGAATGTATTGGCAAGATAAGCCGGAGCATCAGGTAATTTTGTGGTTAAAATCCCGTCTCCATCATATTTATCAGCATACACCATTTGTTGATTGTAAGGAGAAACATAGAAGAATTTTTTATCTCCTGAGAAATTATTTCCTTTTTTTACAATTAATTTTTCATTAGCAGGATTAATTTCTCGGGTAGAACCCACCGGCAGATAGTAATTATTGTTCTCTAGCCAAACAACATTTTCCGGAAGCTTCGAAATATTACCTTTGAAAAGCGCTGTCTGAATAATAATATCACCATTTACCTTTTTGATTCCTTCACGGGAAAGTCCACCTACAAAATCTGAAACGATATCCCTGTATGACCAGGCTCCTGCCTTATTGGTACCCAAAGACGGGTCGCCGCTTCCTACGATATAAAGATTTCCGTTCAGAACTCCGTTTTCATCAATACTTCCTGAGTATTCCAGCTGAGTCATCCAACGATAATTTTCTCCCAACAGATTCATTGCCGTTTCCGTTGTTAACAATTTTGTTGTAGAAGCAGGAACCAGAGGAGTATTTTCGTTGTACGAAGAGATTACTTTCTTCGTTTTGGGGTCATACACTACGAATCCCCAGTTTGCGTTTTTCAAAACGGGGTCGGTCATCATTGTGTTTACATTGATATCTACAAGCTCTTTAGGCGACAAAATAGCTTTCTCCACCACCGAAGTAATGGGAGAAGGTAAGTTTAAACTTTTCTGATTGTCGTAAGTCTGAGAATATAGAACTGTAGATACGGTAGACTGAGCAAGGAAAAATCCTGAAGCCAGCACCGCAACACTTGAAATATACTTTCTGAAATTTACCATCTATTTTTCATTTTGCTATAGTTTGGATAGACTAAAAATCAATTGGTTAAATTGAAATCAAAATGCCAAACATATAATCAACGGTCAAATGTAGAAAATATTGCTATAAGTAGGTTCAGAACACTCTTATAAAACCCTATAAAGTTTGTTAAAAATTGTTAAAAATCTACAAAAACATCCTTTTTAATGCTATGATAAGCAGTAATTTCTTCAAATTCTTTCAAACTTATCAAAACCAGTTTTTTGTATTCCTCGTACTTTTTACCGCGCGGAAGCTTAAGCATGATCTGGAATTGATATAAGTTATTAAGTTTCGCAATCTGAGCCTTTTCCGGACCCAGAACGCAATCTTCAGGAAGATATTTTCTTAAAATAGAACCTAAGAATTGAGAAGCACGGTTTGCTTTGTCCTCTTTTCTGTGCTTAAGCTCAATCATGATTAATTTTGTGAAAGGCGGATAATGAAATTTTTGACGCTCCGTTAAGATATATTTATAAACCTTTGCCGGGTTATTCATTTTAATTAATTGAAAAACAGAATGATCCGGATTAAAAGTCTGAATTAAAATTTTTCCTTTTCCGGAAACTCTTCCTGCCCGTCCGGAAACCTGTGTGATCAGTTGATAAGCACGTTCTTCGGCTCTAAAATCCTGAACATACAGCAATGAATCCGCTTTGGGGATCGCTACCAACTCGATATGATTAAAATCTAATCCTTTGGAAATCATTTGAGTTCCGACCACAATATCCGTTTCCCGATCTTCAATTTTTTCGTATAATTTTTCGTAGGCAAATTTTTTCCGCATAGAATCAACATCCATTCTATCTACCTCATTGTCAGGGAATAATTTTGAAACTTCTTCGTGAATCTGCTCCACACCCACTCCTCTTTCATTCAGATTTTCAGAGTGACATTTCGGACATACTTTTGGTTTTGAAGCTCTTTGACCACAATAATGACATTTCATTTCATTGGCAGCTTTATGATAAGTCATGACAACGTCACAATTTGAGCAATAATTCACATAACCGCAGGTTTCACACTCGACGACATTCGCATAACCACGGCGGTTGTGAAGCACAATAGTCTGATTTTTTTCTTCTAATGTTTTCTTGATTTCGTCAATTAATCTCAAAGAAAAATTTCCGGAAACTTTTTTGGAATCCTGAGCTTCTTTAAAGTTAATCAATTCATATTCAGGTAATTTTACATTTCCGAAACGTTCTTCTAAAAAAACGTAAGCCATTTTATCTTTTCTGGCGTTGTAATAGCTTTCAACAGAAGGTGTTGCAGATCCAAGAATCACGTTTGCACTATAAAAATTACCCAAAACAAGCGCCGCATCTTTTGCATTAAAATAAGGTGAAACTTCTCTAGGCTTGTAGGCAGAATCGTGCTCTTCATCCACAACAACCAGTCCTAAATTCCGGAAAGGTAAAAACAGTGCATTTCGTGTTCCTATGAGAATTTTAACATCATTCTGCCGGATTCTCCTCCAGACCTCCACCCTTTCAAAATCGGTGAGCTTTTGGTGGTAAAACCCCAACTGGCGACCATATTTTT
>CBFGVN010000196.1:0-6403 GCA_965651845.1 uncultured Chryseobacterium sp.
GAAGGAGGAGATTATTACACAGGTGCGGGTGGAAATCAACTTGGGGGAAGTAGTCCATTTTTTAGACCTGATATCGACAAAGTAGTTAATTTAGAAGGTTTAGCAGCTATGACAACTAGTTTAGGGATTGGGCGTTTTAATCCTAAAATGGATAAATTTGAAGCCTTATTGGGGATAGCTCAACAAGCTCCAGGATTAGCTGATCAAGCTAGATCTGCGTTTATGAAAGAACCGGATACGTTTAGTCATTCTGGTTCTCAAGCGGTTGGTCTTAATATATATAGAGGAGACGGAGGCGGAATAACCGGTGTCGGTGTTAAAACTCAAGATGTTTATAAAACTAATATGTCAAGAAGTCAAAAGGATTCAATGATTAATAGATTTAATGCTGATGGGATGAAGTTTGGTAGACAAGCTGATTCTATATTAAAAAGAATAACACCAAGATAATATGAGAACTAAAATAATTTGCACACTAATTTTATTCATTATTTTTTCCTGTAAAAAAGATAAGGCTGAAAGTTTTAAAGAAGAATTTACCCAATCTATCCAAAAAAAGATTACACAAGAGCTTAAACAGGACAGTTCTACTTTAGAATCCATTCAGCTCGTAAAATTTGATACTTTAAAAGAATGGCAGGAAGCTGATTTTGTATCTAACTATTCTACTCAGAGATTGATAATATTAAATAAACAACAGCAACAGCTAACAAAAGAACTTGAAAATGTTAAAACAATAAAGGATTTGGAACGAATCAAATCAAAATATACAAGAGTAGAGGACAGTATGAAACATGAAATAAAAATTATAAAGAGTGTGGAGTATTTGGAACCGAGAAAAGATAAAACGGGTAATTATCAGGCAATTTTTCTTTTAAAGGTTCATGATAGAAAATCCAATACAGTTAAAAACGATTCGTTATTTATGTTTACAAATGACAAAAAAGTAATCTTCACATCAACACAATTTATTGAACAGTGTATTAAGAAATTTAATAAAAAATAATATTCTGATCTCGCAGAATTGTAATGTTTAAGCAGATACAAATAAACCCACCGCAAAGCGATGGGTTTTGTTGTTTAGATAAGGCCTGCTTAGTTTTAAAATTTTGAATAATGTTGTCCACTACGGAAAGAATTACCACTACTGATTATCTGGATGGATCTCAGTATACAACCAATCATTTAAATGTCGTTTTGGAGTTGCTACCTTTGTTAGGACAAGATTCTTATACTCTTTACCTTTAATATTATGAAAAAAGTTAGAAAACACTACAGTTTAGTGTTTAAGATCGGGGCAGTTTCATTAAGTGAGCAAAGAGGTAATATTTCTTCAGTAACCGGCGAGCTTGGAATTTGCAATAGAGTTTGGAGACCTGAGAAAACTCCACAGAGAAGAGAAATTTACGCATTTATTTCTTATATTTAGAGGGTCTAAAATTGCTTTGCTTAGCTGTTTGACAGTATTATTAAACAAATATCCATGAAACACTTAAAAGTCCTTTTCCTGTTTATCATAACAATAACTTTGATCAGTTGTGGAACATCTCATAACTATACAAATAACAATCTAAATAAAAATTTTTATGAGGGTAAGTCGCTTTATTTCAAGTTAAATACTAAGAGTCAAAATCAAATAAATTTCACGGGAATGGTTGGGTCTGTTTTTGGAATAGTTCAACCAAATGTAAAAGAAACTTTTCAATTATCAATTGATGAACTTGCCAATGAAACAAAAGTGAAATTAAAATTCATTGAAAATTTTGAAGAAATAAATGATAAAGAAGCTTTAATATTTGACACAGATATTTCGGAAATAAATTGGCATTTTGGATTTTCTGTGGCTACCTTGAAAACAATCGTAAATTATAAAAACATCAATAATAATAGTACGGATATAAAAACAATAGGAATTAGAAAAAGCGGAGGTGGCGATGAAAAGAATAATTTAAAAAAATCTTTAAAGGATGCCACTTATAAGCTCTTACAAGAACTTGAAAAGTCATAAATAGAGTTACTACTGAAATTAATACCTTTTTTAAGTCAAAAAAATTATAATTTTGACTCTGTAATAGAGAAAATTGACATACTTAATTAGGACATTATTAATGTCCTAATTTTATTTATATTTAAAACTATATCAACTTCAAATAGTATGGAAATAAGTGTTACGGTAAAACAACTAGGTAAGAAACATCCTCTCCTCTCAGAGCAAACACTTGAAATTGCTTACAATCATCCTAATATTACATTAGAAGACTTATTGAAACTTATTGTCCGGCAACAGGTAGAAGCCTTTAATGCCAAATCATTTGAAAAGGAGGATGAGGATTACTTAAAAGCTCCACAAGAAAACTATCTTAACATTCTTACAGATACCGGGAAAATAGGCTTTGCCAGCATTTATAATGACAAAAAAGCTGATCTTAGGAAAGCGCAGGAAAATGCCATTCAGGCTTTTGAGGATGGTCTATTTGCTGTGTTTTATAACGATGAGCAGCTTGAAAGCCTCTCCCAAAACATAGATTTAAGCTTAGGGCATACTTTTACTTTCATAAGACTTACCTTTCTAGCCGGAAGCTACTGGTAACTACTTACACTCAAATCACAATATCAATGGAAATCACAGAAAAATTACAATCGAAAAAACTTGTCAATTACTATAAGAATTTACGAAAAGATTTAAAAGAACAGGCCGAAAAAAGTATTTTGTCCTCACTTTTTTCAAAACCTAAACTAAAGAAAGACGTTGCTGAATTGGGACTCTTACTTCTTGGTAAAGTGGACCACTACGAAGAGCTGACTTTAGGCTCTGAAAAATCCGAAGAAATCAAGAAATATATAAAACCTGAAATCTGGGAGGATAAAGAATATTACAAACTACTCGTTTACTTTTTTGGGGATAATGCCAATTTGGTGAAACATGCTTGGAATATAATGCCTTATAAAATGTATCAGACAGGCTATTATCGCCGTTCATTCCGCGCACCCCATAATGAGAAATATGTCTTTCTCAACCAAATCAACTTAATCAGAAGCCTCCTGCAGTTTCCAAGTATCTATTCTTACAGTAATGGTTTTGAATATTATGACCTGTCCCTTGAGGAGCAAATTATATACGACAACGCCTTATCCGGTAATACCATTCGTTTTTATCTTTGGTCAGCAGCCATAGATACCGGAAATACTGTTATTTATCATCTCATTGAAGATATTATTTTTGGTAAACATCCCGAAGGTAAAATATCCGGGAATATCATAAAAGCCCTGCTCAACAGTGAGCAAAAACATTGCTGGGAATTAGTAGAAAAACTTTTGCTTGCAGCGCAACGACAGGAAGGCTTACGCCAAACCATATTAGAAGCTTTGGATGAAACCAGTATAGGGGCACTACAATATATGATCCATGTCATAGTAGAGCATAAACTAACCCGTTTTTCTTCCGTGGTCCGAGCTATAGATACATGGACAGGATTAGGCTGGGAATCAGAAAAAGAATCCGTCGTAAAAAATATAGTCTCCCTAGCTGATATCTATTTTACTCATCCTGATCAGATCCCTAAAGCTATAGAGAGTAAAAATAACAATGAAGTCTATATGGCGCTTTGGGTACAGGGAGTTTTAGATGTGGAAAAAACGGTTCCTTATTTACATCAGTTATTTGATAAGGGAAATATCGAAAAAAAATGCCTGGCTATTAAATTTGCCATAGAAACAGGCGATCCTTATATCCAGATGCCTTTATATTACAAAGCGGTGCTGGAAGGTGATCTGCAAGTACTAGCATTTTCGGGATTGGCCATGTCATCATTACTCAGTGCCAATACCGGCTCAAAATTTTATATTAACAATCCCGACTATCCTCACTTCTTTGAAAAGCTGCACGAACTTACTCAGAAAATAGAAGTCAAAGAAAAGAAATTTGAAGGCAAAATATTCTCCTGGCTCAATGCCGTTTTCAAAAAAAGTGACCTCTATGCTTCCATGTTCTATCTGGTGGGTGAAGACCAGGGTAAACTAGACTTAGTACTCTCATATTTTGACCAGTTTGATATCTCATTGCGTGAGCAGCTGACAAGAAATATTTTAGGGGATTTCTATTGTTACTCCTATTCCTATAATTTCGGAAAGAAACAGCAGGTTGTCACCCCTTTCCAAAAAGAATTTGCCTTTAAGATCATCAAAGACAGAGGGGAATCCTTAGTAGCCTCAGGGATTAATGTACTACAACAAAATCCTTTAAAGAAAGAAGAGGTTTTAGCTTTCTTTGATCTGTTTAAAAGAAAAGGCGGAACACTTCGTCAGAAACTCATAGAACTCATCATGCAGCAGGAAGATGCAGTAATTACTCCGTTAGTGGATGAACTCATAAAAGGAGATATCGAACAGCGAACCGCTTCTTTGGATATTATGCTTCAGCTTCAGAAAGAGAAAAGGTTACTCGCTCAGATTACTCATTGGATACAACAATATACCGGAAAAACCAAAATATCAGAAAGAGAACAAAGTCTTCTTGATCAGCTCAATCCTTCCGGCAATAAAGAACTGTTGTCAGCCGAGAACGGATTTGGTTTTTATGATCCTTCCATGATTTCAACATATGAACTACCAAAAGTAGAAAAGGATTCTATATATGCTGAGGCAACGAAAAAAGATAAATATGGCTTTACACAACCCATGAGCCATATTAAAGAAGAATTAAAAAAACTCAATGACTTATTCTTAGAGCATAAAGATTATGAATATGAAGCAGAGGACTGGAATGGTTCCATGATAAAGCTATTAATAGGGAATAGCTTTAGACAAATAAAGAATACTACTGAAGGTTTTACACCTGAACAGCTAGCATCCAACTATCCCTTACATGAAGAATGGAAAAAATGGTATAAAGCTTCCGGATTACAACCACAGGATTTGTTTTTACTGACATTTGCAGAGAGCTGCGACCGTAAAAAGTTCAGGGATTTTCTGGAAGACTATGTATTCTATCATAAAGATATGCTCCCTAATCCCATGAAAAGTGATTATTATTGGAATAACCCTGTCAAGGGAATACTTGAATCCCTGCAATATCAATTTGATTTTGAAGAAAAAATCGATTTCCTGATTGATGCCTGCGGTACCCTTTTTACCCATCTTCCTAAAGACATCATTAGCTACAAAGCGAAACAAAATGAATACTATTATAATTACAGCGGCGGCGACGGATGGCAACAGATAGGTTTTTTCACCCCGTTTTTACAGGCTATTCCATTTAAAAATCTTACCGATAAGCAACTAATCAAACTGTGGAATTTGTGCCGTTGGATGCAGTTTAACGGCTTGAAAGAAAACATCCCTCATACCGTTCCTCCTTTCTATTTATTCTGCAAAGCCTATGAATTGAAATTAATCACTCAGGATGAACTCTACGAAGGAATATTTACCTCTCCATCAGCCTTGCGGGATCTTACCACTACTAAATTCCATTACCACAATGAAAAATATGTGGAGACGTTTCCTTTCTTACAGCCGATCATAGATGAAATACGAAATAAATTTCTGGATGTAGAACTGATCCGTGGCGATTCCAGTACCCCGGTTTCTCATTTTGTACAGCAGTTTCAGACCATATATGGGGTCGATCGCTTTATACAAATTGTAAAAGGACTAGGCAAATCGGGACTTTATGCCAATTACATATACAGCTATGGAAATGAGAGCATGACTAAACAAAAACTCTTTTCCTATCTTTTATCTAATTGCTATCCATTAGAAAATGATATCCAGGAATCATTTAATAAAATGATGGAAAAAGAAAATATTGCAGAACTTCGTTTAATCCAAGCTGCCGTATATGCTCCGCAGTGGCAAAAGCTGATCAGTAATTATTTAGGATGGAAAGGATTGGATGCTGCCATCTGGTGGATGCATGCCCATACTAAAACGAGTACCTATCAAGCGCAGAACTCAGAATTGGAAAGTGAGGTGGCTAAATATTCCTCAGTAGATATTCAGGAATTTCAGGATGGTGCAGTGGATAAAGAGTGGTTTACAAAAGCGTACAAAGAACTGGGGAAAGCCCGTTGGGAAATGCTGTATGAATCAGCTAAATATATTTCCGAAGGAAACGGACACCGAAGAGCAAGGCTCTATTCCGATACCCTCACAGGAGATCTGAAAATAAAAGAAGTAACGGCCAAAGTAAAAGAAAAACGAGATCAGGATTACCTCCGTGTATATGGTCTTGTACCTTTAAGCAAAACCAATCCTGAAAAAGATGTATTGAGCCGATATGAGTATTTGCAGCAGTTTAAAAAGGAAAGCAAAGAATTCGGTTCTATGAAGCAGGCCAGTGAAGCATTGGCCATTCGGGTGGCCTTAGAGAACCTAGCCCGGAATGCGGGATACCCTGATCCGATCC
>CBFGVN010000197.1:0-6367 GCA_965651845.1 uncultured Chryseobacterium sp.
CGACACTTATAATGTTGCCGATGGAAGCAAGGTCAAAATCTATGATTTTAAATCTCAAAAAAATACATACAATACCCATGGTGCAACGAAAAAGATTTCGGACGACTATGACATCAATACTTACGATTATAAACATCCTAAATATAGTTTTGTAGCCGGTTATCCCAATGCAGATTACAACCCGGACGACGGGGTGATCCTAGGGGTTTTGGCCAATTATACGGTGAATAATTTCATCCGTGATCCTTTCACGCAGAAACATAGCCTTAAAGTTAATTTTTATACGGCAACAGGCGGGTTTCAGGCTGTGTACAAGGGGATTTTCAAGAAAGCGATTTCTGGATGGGACTTCAATATTGATGCAGGGTTTACCACTCCTCGCTTTTCTGAAAACTTTTTTGGATTATCAAATGAAAGTGAATACGACAAAGAGACTGAAGATAGAAAATACAACAGGGCAAGGATTTCAAAAATCAATTTCGCCCCTTCTGTTTCCAAGAAAAGCTGGTCGAATTTATTTAACCAATTTCAGCTAACCTTTGAAAATAATAAAGTTCAGAGAAATGGAGACCGTTTTGTAGATGTTTCTCCTGATGTAAGACCAGAAGTATTTACAAGTCAGCAGTTTGCAGGAGCAAATTATACATTCAGCTATAAAAACTTTGACAATACCGCTTTCCCGACCTTAGGTTTGGAATTTACAGTAAATGCCGATTGGAAAACAAACCTTTCTGATTTTGACAGAAATTTTTTAATCTTAACAGGAACATTGGCATTTGATCATAGATTGGACAGCCGCGGAAATTTTGTTTTTGCAAATTCCAGCAATGCGATGTGGATCAACAATAATAATTTTGAATTCTATCAGGCGGCAAGCATCGGCGGAAATAACGGGATGAGAGCTTTCCGAAACGACAGATTCTCAGGAAGATCTTATTTTACCAATAACTCAGAAGTTCGTTGGGATTTTGGAAAAGTAAAAAATACTATTATTCCTGCGAATATGGGAATTTTGGTTGGTTATGATATCGGAAGAGTCTGGAACGACCATGAAAATTCAAGAAAATGGCACCAGTCTGTCGGAGGCGGATTGTGGCTAAGCATTCTGGAAATGTTTTCTGCAAGGCTGAATTATTTCACAGGATCCGACGGCGGTAGAATTTCTGCAAGTGTCGGAATGACTTTCTAAAGAATCAACATTTTACAAATTATAAATCATAGCATATTAGTTTTTTGAGAAAGAAATTAATATGCTTTTTTCTTTTTTTAAACTTTAACATTTACATTTTTCATTTCCTGATTGATAAGGATAAAATATTTACGATTGATAAAGTAAGATCATATTTCCAACCATGTATTTAAATTATATTCATAGATGAATATGTTTAGATTTCCTTTAAAATATTGATAATTTTAAAAGAATCTATATTTGTCGAAAATTATTTCAACAAAAAAATAAACATTCGATGAAAAAACAGCTATCGTATATGACACTATTTGTCATGTCCTGCAGCATAAATGCGCAAGTAGGTATTCTCACTCCAACTCCACAAAACACATTGCACGTTAACGGTTCTTTACAAGTTGTAAAAGATTTAAATGTCGGCGGCGGTCCGAAAACCTCGGGAAGTTCTGGAAATCCCGGTGATTTTTTGGTATCCAACGGTCCCGGAAATGCACCCGTCTGGAAAAATATAGCCTCCGAAAATTTTTTAAAAGTAATTTTTGTAGGAAACAAAACGAATATTAATCCTTCATCCGGAAGCTATACCGGAACGGGAAGTAACCCCGTAAGCACGCACGAAAGCTATACGCAAACGTATGTGTATAACGTGAGTAACAAAATCGACAATGCGTATCTGACCTACAATTCAACAACGGGATTGTTTACAGTCATGAAGGCTGGCTTCTACAATATTGTGCCTTACATCACTTACGACCTGAGCTTAAATGGAAACGGATATACCGCAGGAACAGCAAAATCTTCCATCCAAAAAGTTTCTTCTTCCACGGCGACGCTCGCTTCAATATCAACAGGCCACGGTGAGAGAACACTGACCGTTAATCACAACTTATCTTCCATTTCTTATTTTAATGCAGGTGAAACGTTTAGAGTACGGTGCGTTTATACGCAGGACTTTAGATTGTCCAACGGAAATATTTACATTACTTATTTAACTCCATAATTGAAAAATCCGCAGAAAACTTCTGCGGATTTTTTTATTTTAAATCAAACTTATACATATTTCCTCCTGTATTTTTATCCTTTTCATCGGCAATCAGCAATGTTTTATCATTAAGAAAAGCCACCGCTTCTTTTTGCGAATTGTGATTTAAAGATATTTTTTGAATCTTGGCTTTACTAAAATCATTTACACTAAAACCTGTCAGAACATGAATATTTTTATGGGTTAACAATACAATTCTATCTTTTGTACTGTTAATTGCAGCAGATGTAATAGCGGCATCGGTATATCCACCGCGAAGCTTCAATTTACCTACTAATTTTGCTTCAAAATCTCCTTCCCTATTTGGAATCTGGAAAACCAAAAATGTCCCGTCAAAACCTTTACTTCTATTTTTAGTAAAAAGATAAAAATTTCCGCCTATTTCTACAAAAGCTTCACAATCATATAACCAATTAGATTTTTTTGGAGGAAATTCTTTCTGGCCTTCATAATGAAATTTTGTCGTCTGAACTACTTTTGCTGTTGGTTGGGAAGCATTCTTTAAATCGACTTTTAAAATACTGAGATCCTGTCTTTCGTTTTCGTTATTTCCAAAATCTCCGATATAAATATTTCCTTCTGGATCTGTGGTCATATCCTCCCAGTCGTTGTTTTCGGTATTTTCCACCAAAACATCATTGATCAAGTTTCCTTTCTGATCCAATCCGTAAATCATATTTTTATTTCCCTGGTCTTCAATCGTCCAAATCGTGTTTTTATCTTTTGACAACGTGATTCCGGAAACTTCTTTGAGCTTTTTGGGCAAAGAAAATTCCGTAACCAAAGTATCTGTTTTTGGCTGATCCGTTTTTGGATTACAAGCAACAAGTACTATTGAAGTAATCGCACAAAAAATATTCATTTTCATTAGTTTTTATTTAAAATTTTTGCTTCTTCCCAAAGAATATCCATTTCTTCCAATGACATATCTGCCAGTTTCAGGTCTTTTTCTGCCGCAAGTACTTCCATTTTCTGGAATCTTGAGATAAACTTCAGATTGGTTTTTTCCAAAGCAGAATCCGGATTGATTCCTGAAATTCTGGCATAATTTATCAAGGAGAAAAAAACATCACCCAATTCCTGCTCTTTTTTATCCAGATCCGTTTCCGCATGGAATTCCTGAATTTCTTCATCCACTTTTTTCCAGGCATCTTCCGCATCGTGAAATTCGAAACCGATCCCTTTTACTTTATCCTGAATTCTGTACGCTTTCACAAGACTTGGCAGGCTTTTCGGAACTCCGCCCAATATTGATGTATTTCCTTCTTTTAATTTTAACTTTTCCCAATTCTGTTTTACTTCCTCTTCATCTTTCACGGTAGTATCTCCGTAAATATGAGGATGCCGGAAAATCAGTTTTTCATTTAAAGAATTAATGACATCCGCAATATCGAAACTTTCTTTCTCTGAACCTATTTTAGCATAAAAAATCAAATGAAGTAAAACATCACCCAATTCTTTCTTTATTTCCTGTAAATCATTCTGCAAAATAGCATCTGAAAGTTCATACGTTTCTTCCAGTGTGAGATGACGAAGCGATTGCAGGGTCTGTTTCTGATCCCATGGGCATTTTTCACGCAAATCGTCCATAATGTCTAATAATCTTCCGAAAGCTTCCAGTTTTTCCTGTTTGGTATTCATACAATAGAATTCAAGTGATACAAATTTAAGCTAAATCTTCTGTAATGTCCTTTTGTCTTGAAACAAAAAAAATTTAACCTAAACCGATTTCTTATATTTTATTATTTTGTTGGTCAATAGCAAAGGCGCAAAATCTTTTTATTATTCTTTTTTAAGGTGTAAGAAAATCAAAGATTTTCAGCAAAATATAACGTTATGCAATTTTATCGAAGATAAAATCTTTGCGTCTTAGAAACATTCTGTTGGAATAATTTTGCGCCTTTGCGAAAAACCAACTTAAAAACAAAAAACCTCGCCATTTAGGACGAGGTCTGTATTTTTAATTCAAAAAAAAAGAATTATCCTTTTTTAGTGTGTGTACTTTTTGGAGCTGCTTTGGCTGCAGAAGTAGCTTTCACTTTCGGAGTTGCCGGTTTTTCTGCTTTTGGAGCTGCTTTTTTAGGTGCTTCAGTTTCAATGCTTACTTCTTCTGCCGGCTCGCCGTCTAAAGTTTCAGGCTCTGCTTTTACGAAGCTTTCAGGAGTGATGTATCCTGCTTTCTGAAGGATATTATACCATTGCGCCAATTTCTTGATATCAGAAGCGTACACTCTTTCTTTGTCGTAATTCGGAAGAGAAGCCGTCATGAATTCTTTCAATTCAGCGTCAGAAGATTTGTGACCGATTGCTTCTTTATAATCAAAGTTTTTAGCAATATTTTCAAAAACTTCAAATAACGGAACTTCTTTATCTACTGTAAACATCGCGATATTGTCTAATAAGCTTACCTGGCTTGAATTACCAATGCTCACTTTCTTCTTAGAGGTAACATCTTCAATGATAAATCCGTTTCTTAATTGCGAAACTAATTTGTAAAGTCCTGGTTTTCCAGAAATTGAAATTATTTTTTCTAACAGCATAATTTTATTTTTTGTAAATTCTGCAATCAGCTTTCAGTACTTCGACAAGCTCAGCATGAAACTTTTTGCTCTTTATTATTTTATTTTTTTTATCCTTTATTCTAGTTATTTTGGAAATCTCATTTTATAATTGATGCTTACATCACCGTGAGTAATTTTTGTCAACTTACCCTTTACCAGCTTCTTTTTCAAGGCGCTCAGGTGGTCGGTAAACAAGATCCCTTCAATATGATCGTATTCATGTTGAATTACGCGGGCTCTAATATCGGAAAAAGTTTCTGTATGTTTTACAAAATTTTCGTCATAATATTCGATCACGATCGTTCCTTTTCTTTTTACATCTTCTCTTACATCCGGAATAGAAAGACATCCTTCATTGAATTTCCATTCTTCCCCAGATTCTTCAAGAATTTTGGCGTTAATGAAAACTTTTTTAAATTCTGTCAATTCATCTTTAAGATCCTCATAATCTTCATCTTCCGCAAGCGGAGAAACATCTACTACAAACAGACGAATGTCCAGCCCGATTTGTGGTGCAGCCAACCCTATGCCATTTGCACTGTACATGGTTTCGAACATATTATCAATCAACTGTTGCAAGTCGGGATAATTTTTGTCTATATCCTTACCTACTTTTCTTAAAACTGGATCCCCAAAGGCTCTTATCGGTAAAATCATCTTGTTCTTTGTTCTAAAAAATTCTGCAATATGATGGTTGCGCTTACTTTATCTATTAATCCTTTTTCCTGTCTCTGTTTTTTGCTTTTTCCGCTCTGGGAAATAAAAAACGAAGCCATTTTGGATGTAAATTTTTCATCGAAGCGGTTTACTTTAACATCCGGAAATTCTTCTTGAAAAATTTCTATAAATTTTAAGATGTGCGTTTCCACTTCGGAAATATTTCCTTTCAAATCTACAGGAAGCCCGATCACTACTTCATCCACTTTGTTTTCAATGAAATATTTTTTAAGAAATTCCATTAAAACTGAAGTTTGTACAGTATCCAGACCGCTTGCAATAATTTGCATGTCATCCGTCGCAGCGATGCCACAACGTGCCTTTCCATAGTCTATTGCAAGTACTTGCCCCATAAGTTTGCAAATTTAGTAAATTTTAATGATTTTATTCCCTACACACTTTTTTTTATAAATCATGTTTTTATTCCATTATTTTTTTTATAATTTTAATTTTCCAAAAAGCGATAATATGAAGAAACTCATCCTCGTAAGACATGCAAAAAGTGACTGGCCGGAAGAAACGGAGGACTTTGACAGACCATTGGCAGACAAAGGCTTAGAGGAAGCCATGCACATGTCCAGATTTATGAAAACCAATAATATTTCGATTGATTATTTTGTCTCGAGCCCGGCGGTTCGTGCCTTGAATACATGTAAAATTTTCAATCAGGCCTATCACATCAATATCATTACGAATGAGAAACTTTATAATCCTTCGGAAAGCAATTTCGAATCGGTAATTTATGACTTGGATGACAGCCATGATTCTGTGGCTTTCTTCTCGCATAACAACGGAATTTCGAATTTTGCCAATTCTATTTCTGAAGATATTTTCCATTATCCGACCTTTGGAGTAGCGGGT
>CBFGVN010000198.1:0-6358 GCA_965651845.1 uncultured Chryseobacterium sp.
GTCGATAAACTTTTTGATTTTAATTTTAATGACAGACTTTACGCCAATACATTCTATGTTTTAGCTATTTTCGGAAGTTGTTTTATTTTCCTGTTATTCAACAACAAAGGTTTAAATAATCTTGAAAAAGACGGCGATTACCCGATTGTTTTAAAGTTTTTTACTCAATTTATATTAATTCCTTTACTATTAATTTATGTTGTAATTCTTTATTTCTATTCCATTAAAATACTGATCAACTGGCAGTTGCCGAGAGGCTGGGCTTCCTATCTCATTCTGGCTTATAGTATTGTCGGGGTTTTGGCTCTGCTTCTCGTACATCCTTTGAAAAATGAGAATACCAAATCATGGGTGAAAATATTTTCAAAAGCATTTTATTACACCATTATTCCATTAATTATTCTACTTTTTGTAGCCATTTTTACAAGGATTTTAGAATATGGATATACTGAGCCGAGATATTTCGTTTTACTGCTGGCTCTGTGGCTGTTAAGCATTGTTGTTTATTTTATTTTTGTTAAAAAAGGAACGATAAAATTTATACCGATCAGTTTATTTGCATTTGGCGTTTTTGCTTTAATTTTTCCTTATTTAAACGCTTTCAGTGTTTCAAAAAGAAGCCAGAAAGCAGAACTTTTGAAAATTTTAAATGAAAAACAATTATTAAGCAACGGAAAGATCGATTTCAAAAAGAAAGTAGCCGATACCATCAGCATTGAAATAGCAGATAAATTCCAATATTTGTCGGAAAGAAAACAAGGTGATTTTTTGTCTGAATTATTGGATAAAAAAGAGCAAAACAATTTAAATGAAGATATTAAAAAAGGAGAATTTTATTCTATAAGATATCATATTCAGGATAAATTTACTAATATCAATACGACCTCAAAAAATGATCCGGAGGAAACACAACGGCTTAGTATAACTTCTGAAAAACAGTCAATAGAAATTGGAGATTATCAATATCTCATGAGCTTTTCCCGCTACGATCGTGAGCCGAAAAAACTCAATGAAGATCAATTTGAATTCATTGATGAACTCAACGATAAATCTTCATTAAAACTGGTTTTAAATGACAAAGATGAAGTAGATTTCGGTCCTCAAGTCATGAAATTATTTGAAGATCATAAGGAGAAAAAAAATATTGTAAAAGTCCCTGAAATTGCAATGGAAAGTGACTTGGGAAAATATCACGTAAAACTTGTTTTCCAGCAAGTTACAAAAGAAAAGTATCCTTATAATGAAGGATCAAACATCTATTATCAGGAAGCTTATGTACTGATAAAATTAAAATAGAATATGTAAAATAAAAAAGCACTACAAAACGTAATGCTTTTTTATTTTCTTAAAGTTTAAATCTTAATATCTCTGTGTTCCTGAACTCCAAATCGGAGAGTCATTCTGATAGATCACCAAATTTCCATCATCTTGAATTGATAACTTTGTAGCTCCTCTGTTTGAAGTATTTGAGCTCCATACAGATCTGTTATAAGAATCATACACTACAAGATTTCCATCATTCTGGAACTCCGCTCTGCTCCCTTTATTATCTGTTCCTGCTCCCCAAATTGCATCACCATTATTACTGGATAAAACCAGATTTCCATCATTTTGAAACACCAGATAGTAGTTGCGATTAGCAGAAAAAACTTTGTTTCCTCGATAAAATTTATGTCCCGGATTTACATATCCGCCTCTAAATCCCCATCCGTTTCCGTTTCCATTGCCTGTACTATTTTTGGATGCCCACAAAGGATTTGAATCATTATAGATTACTAAATTACCATCATCTTGAATTGCAAGTCTGTTGGCACGTCTTCCATTGGTATTAGAGCTGAAAGCCACTCCATTTCTTGAAGAATAGACAACTAAGTTACCGTCATCCTGAAACGATGCTCTTACTCCTTTACCTGCTGTTTTGGAATCCCAGAGAGAACTTCCGGCACGATTATAAAAAACCAGATTACCATCATTTTGGAATATCAGATAATATTGCTTATTACTTGCCCAGTATTTTCTATTTTGCTGTAGGCTTTGTCCATTATAAATATTCTGCGCATTGAATAATAATCCACAAAATATCAGGATCAATACTAATAAATGTCTTCTCATTATAATTAATTTTTGATTGGTTAAAAATTTTCTAAAATTATGCCAAAAAGCAATATTTATTCAATCTAAGATACTAATTAAATGATTTACTGTCAATTAAATTTTGCACAAAAAAAGCGGCTTAAAAAAGCCGCTTATATTTTTTTACCAACGTTTTCCGCCGTTTCCGCCGCCGCTGTAACCGCCTCCTCCACGGTTATTTCCTCCTCCGTAGCCACCGCCACTTCTGTTGTTACCTCCGTAACCTCCGCCTCTGTTACCACCTCCATTATTGCTGAAAGTTCTTCTAGGCTTCTCTTCTCTTGGCTTAGCTTCTGAAACGTTAAGTGTTTTTCCGTTAAATTCCTTTTGGTTAAGAGCTTCAATAGCTTGCTGTCCTTCAGAGTCTTCCATTTCGATAAAACCGAAACCTCTAGAACGACCAGTTTCTTTGTCTGTAATGATTTTTACTGAAGAAACTTCTCCAAATTCTGAAAATAAATCTTGCAACTCATAATCTTTAGTTGCGTAATTGATGTTTGAAACAAAAATGTTCATCTGGGTTAAAAAATTAAAAATGTTAAAAATGATTTGGTTTATAAAAGAAAAACAACATAAAGTCATGAACAAATATTGATTCCAAATATAGACTCATGCAAGATACGATTATTAAATTCATATCAAAGACTTTTTTGAAATTATTTTAATAAATTTTTCATCCGATTTTTAGTTTTGTTAAAAAGTATTAATTTTTAATTAAATTATCATGAGTATTTATTAATATCAGTATTATGATTAACAATATTAATTATAAACCCCTTTCTCTCGAGTTGCCCATACAAACTAAAAGAAAAATAATTGAGGATATAAATAATTCTCTTTTGATAACTAAATCCATTCCCTTTGAAAAAGACAGTTTTAAACACTAAATTTGTGCTTCAAATTATTAAAAAACATGAACTATCACACTAGAAAATGGGTAAAGCCCGAAGACCTGAATCCCAATCACTCTCTTTTCGGAGGAAGACTGTTGCAATGGATCGATGAAGAAGCTGCACTTTACGCCATTATCCAATTAGAAAATACCAAAGTGGTTACAAAATTCATTTCTGAAATCAATTTTGTAAGTTCTGCAAAACAAGGAGATATCGTTGAAATAGGGATTGAAGTGGTGAAATTTGGCTCTACATCCATTACTTTGGCTTGTGAGGTTAGAAATAAAATGACGCATCAAACCATCATTACCGTAGACAGAATTTTAATGGTAAACCTTGATGAAGACGGAAATCCGGCTCCTCACGGAAAAACAAAAGTCGAGTTTGTAAAAGACAGGTTAAACAACCAGAAACTGTTATGAAAATTTTCATAAAAAATATGGTCTGTAACAGATGTATTGCTGCGGTTTCAAATATTTTCAGTGATCGTAATATTAAAGTGAAATCCATTCATCTGGGTGAAGTTGAAACAGAAGCTGAGGTTTCAGAAAAAGAGATGGCGTTTTTAGAAAAAATTTTAGAAAAAACAGGATTTGAAAGGATAAAAGACTCCGCTCATCAGCTTATTGAGAAAATTAAAAATCTAATCATTGTAAAAATCAGTGAACTTGATATTGATGAAAATTTTCTGTTATCTGAGTTTTTAATTTTAAATCTTCATAAAGATTACAGCTCGCTTTCAAAAACTTTTTCTCAAAACGAAAATATTACTTTAGAGCAATTTTTCATTCTTCAAAAAATTGAAAAAGTGAAGGAACTGCTTTTGTATAATGAATTTACTTTAACGGAAATCGCAGGAAAGCTTGGTTATAAAAGTGTTCAGCATCTCTCGTCTCAGTTTAGAAATAGTACAGGATTTACACCAACCGAATTCAAGAAGCTGAAAGTTCATCATAGAAAACCACTTGATCAGGTGTAATTGAGTTTGAGAGTCGGAGCGTTTTAGCGTTTGAGTTTTTTTGATTTTAAATAGCAATAAAATATTACTCAAACATCTGCGTAATCTGCCAAATCTATGAGAAAAATTTAAGGACACTCTCCCACCCTAAAACTCTAAATACCCTAAAACACAAAAACTCTCCCACCTTCAAGACAGAATTCTATAAACATTATCCTTAAATTTATAACAAGCTTTCATTTACATTTTGGAAATTTGTACTATAAATTAAAAGGATCATGGAACGACAATATAAAATCCTCGGAATGACGTGTTCCGGCTGTCAGAAAAAAATCTCTGAAAAACTGAATAGTATTGAAGGTATCAAAGCCAATATCAATCTTGAAAACAATACGGCAACCATCACTTCTGAAAAAGAAATTGAATTAAATATTTTAAATAAAGCTTTAGAAGAAATCGGAAGCTATAAGCTGGAAGACCCGGCTCATCCCGAAAAAACATTTGTAAAACCTCAGGATCGTGTTTCTCCTTCTTCCGTTTATTACTGCCCGATGGAATGCGAAGGTGATAAGGTTTATTTCCAACAGGGAAAAAGATGTCCGGTTTGTAATATGTACCTGGTTCCGATCGAGGAAAAACAAGCCAAGGATCCGAATTTTAAACCTACTTTTTCTTCAACGAATCTTCCTGAAAATTTTAAAGATAACGTGGGGAAATACTATTGCCCAATGTTCTGTGAAGGCGATAAAATCTATGATGAAAAGGGCAATTGTCCTGTTTGTCATATGCATTTGGAGGAAATAACGGAGGATTTGGTTAAAAATTCTGCTTACCATTCTCATCATCATACCCACGATCACAGCCATCACCATCACGAAGCTCCGAAAGTTACGGATGAAATGGCCGGAAAATACTATTGTCCGATGTATTGTGAAGGCGATAAAGTTTATGACAGCAATGTTGGATGTCCTGTCTGCGGTATGGATCTGGTGAAATATCCCGAGAAGAAAACTGCAAAATATACCTGTCCGATGCACCCTGAAATTATTCGGGACGAGCCCGGAAGCTGCCCGATCTGCGGAATGGATTTGGTAAGAATGCCCGATACAAACGATGATGAAGAGGATGAAACTTACAATATTTTAAAAAGAAAATTCATTATTTCTCTGGTTTTCACAATTCCCGTTCTTTTTCTTGCAATGGGCAGGATGGTCATTAATTTTCCTTTTTCACATCAAGTGCAGGGAATTATTGAATTGATTTTAACACTTCCCGTTCTTTTTTATTCGGGTTGGTTTCTCATGAAAAGAGGCTGGATTTCCTTTAAAACATGGAATTTGAATATGTTCAGTCTGATTGCCTTGGGCGTTGCTGCTGCATTTGTTTTCAGCATCGTTGCATTGGCCTTTCCGAATATGATTCCTCATGAAATTCGTGGTCATAGCAATGAAATGCCATTGTATTTTGAAGCGGTCTGTGTGATTTTAATGTTGGTGATTTTAGGCCAGTTAATGGAAGCTGCCGCTCATAAAAAGACAGGAAATGCAATTCGTGAGCTCATCAATCTTTCACCAGACGAAGCCAATCTTATCGTTGACGGAGAAGAGAAAAAAGTTTTACTTTCTCAGGTAAAAATCGGTGATTTATTAAAAGTAAAACCAGGTGAAAAAATCCCTGTTGATGGGAAAATTACGGAAGGAAATTCATATATTGACGAAAGCATGATCACGGGAGAGCCTATCCCTGTTGAAAAAACGGTCAATGATCGGGTTTCTTCCGGAACCCTTAACGGAAATCAGGTTTTTATTATGAAAGCAGAAAAAGTGGGTGATGAAACCTTACTTTCCCAAATCATTAAAATGGTGAATGAAGCCAGCCGAAGCAAAGCTCCGATCCAGAAACTGACGGATAAAGTCTCTAAAATATTTGTTCCTGTAGTGATTTTAATTGCAATTTTAACCTTTATTTTATGGCAGTTTTTTGGACCGGAAGGAAAGAGAAGCTTATTCGCTTTTGTGAATGCCGTAGCGGTTTTAATTGTCGCGTGTCCGTGTGCTTTAGGTTTGGTAACGCCGATGTCTTTGATGGTAGGAATTGGTAAAGGTGCAAAAAATGGAATCCTTATCAAAAATGCCGAAGCACTTGAACAAATGAATAAAGTAAACGTTCTAATTACTGATAAAACAGGAACTTTAACCGAAGGAAAACCATCTGTAGAATATATTGAAACGGTAAATAATGATCAGAATTTATTATTAAAACTGGCCTATTCTTTAAATCAAAATTCGGAACATCCACTGTCGAATGCAGTCATCAAAAAAGCAAAAGATGAAAATATTTTACCTGAAAAAGTAGAAAATTTTGAAAATATTTC
>CBFGVN010000199.1:0-6329 GCA_965651845.1 uncultured Chryseobacterium sp.
CCGTCAAGATAAGTATTAGTTCCTTGATATACTCTGTCAAAATTGAAAGCGTTCAGGTGACTCTCAGATATTGATGATCCTGAAACCACTGTACCAGCATATGTGAAAGAAATATGATCATTTAATTTATACTCTAAATTAATTAATCCTGTAAAAGTCCTACTTTTATCATCAAATCTATTATTATCTATCAACCAATAAGGGTTTGTAATATACATTGAATGACCTGCATCAGGCAAGGAATTTCTAAATTTGGTAATATCAACGTTAGTAGGCGTTTGAAGTAATTGACCGTATAAACCTGAAGATGTTTGAGAAGTTCTTAAATCCAAATAGTTAACGTTACCGTCAATTCTGAAATTACCAATTTTTTTACCTGCCTTTAAAATAAAGTTATTTCTTTTGAGATTATCTTTATCTACTACGAAATCATTTTCCGCTCTGTTAACAGATAAGAATACATACGAATCAGAACCACCCGCCGTAACTGATAAACCATTTTGTAGTAAAACTCCTGTTTGGAAAAATTTAGCTAAATGATTTTTCTTAGGCGAAAAGGTATCTGTAAACCATGTGTTATCAGCCTGTGGTAAACCTACAAGTAAATTTTGTCCTCCTAATGAAGATGAAAATGAAGGTCCCCAGTTAGAGTTTTCATAAGGTGTCCAGTTGGTACCACCATAATCAGTAGTATCAAAAGAATCCCCAGGCCATCCTTGCCCATATTCCTTTTGGAAAATTGGTAATTTATATACTGAAGAAAAATCAATTGAGTTAGTTAATGAAAATTGTAACTTTTCAGATTTTGTACCCCTTTTAGTTGTTACAACAATTACACCGTTACTTCCTTTTTCGCCATAAAGAGCAGCTCCTTGCATACCCTTAATAACATTCATGTTTTCAATAATTTCCGGTGGTAAGTTCTGTAAAATCCCCAATGTTGAAATTACACCGTCGATTACAACTAATGCCTGGTTATTTCCAGAAATTGATCTTGGGACTCTTAAAACAACTCTAGTTGTAGAGTTAACCGAATTATTAGTTGTATTGATTTGTAAACCAGAAACTTTACCCGTAAGAGCTTGAATAGCATTTGGATTATTAGCTTGGGTGATTTCAGCTGAATTGACAACTTGATTCGAAGATGTCACCGCATCTTGTCTTTTCTTAAGACCTAAAGCTCCCGTAACAACAACCTCACGAATATCCGTAGTTTTCAGAGTGTCATTAGGTGTTTGCTGTGCACTCAACATCACAAATGATGATGTAAGAACTACAGCCAAAACACTTGTAGTTAATTTCTTCATATTTAAAATTGATTATTTTTTTTATTACCTGCAAATATGAAAAACTTTCTTAAAGTAGCCAAACATTTTGTTAAAAATCTTTAATATTGCACCTTAATACATTTATTAATTCAATATAATTATGAATTTGTTAAAAAAATGGTCGATTTTTTACGTCGAAGCAGGGTGTGATGAAGTAGGTAGAGGGTGTTTATGCGGACCTGTCGTTGCGGCGGCTGTTATTTTGAGTGATAATTTTAACCAAAATTTAGTTAATGATTCAAAAAAATTAAATTTTAAGACCAGAATGGATCTTGACAGCTATATAAAAGATAATGTTCAAGATTTTGCCATCGCAGAACTTTCTGCAGAGTTTATAGACCAGCATAATATTCTTAATGCGAGTATCCATGCAATGCATCAGGCTCTTGATAAATTGACCGTAAGGCCGGAGCTGATTTTAGTGGATGGAAACAGATTTCATCCATACAATTATATTCCGCATGAATGTATCATTCAAGGGGATGCAAAAGTATTGTCTATTGCTGCTGCATCTATTTTAGCTAAAAATTACAGAGACAAATTAATGATTGAGCTTCATGATGAACATCCTGAATATGGCTGGGATACCAATTTTGGATATGCCACAAAAAAGCATCAGGAAGCACTGATAAAATTCGGACCGACTAAATATCATAGAAGATCTTTCAGACTGAAATATGATTAAAAAAATAATTCTATAAATTGTGATATTTTAACAAAAATTAACACTTAACAGATATCAACAAAAAAAGAGAAGCGAAATGCTTCTCTTTTTATTATAGGGTATTAAATTACTTCTTCTTACTTTTTTGCTGCTCCTGTACTTTTTGTTGTTCCTGAGCTTTCTCCATCATTTCTCTCATACGCTTCTGGAATTTACCTTCAGTTTTTGGCTTTTCCTTATTCGCCTGGATCTGTGCATGAATTTTCTTTTCATCTAAAATCCAATATTTAATTACGAGGATAATTAAAATATTAATCGCGTTTGATACAAAATAATACCAAGAAAGACCCGATGCAGAAGTATTTAAGAAAAATAAGAATGTAATGGGGAAGATATACATCAACACTTTCATATTAGGCATCCCTTCTTGCTGTGGCTGCTGCATATTTCCAGAAGTCATTACTGTATAAATCAGAATTACTACAGTACAAGCTAACGCAAAAACACTTAAATGATCTCCTAAGAACGGAACTTTAAATGGCAATTTAATCAAATCATCATAAGCCGTTAAATCCTTTGCAAACCAGAACCCTTTACCTCTCAAATCAATAAAGTTCGGAAAGAAACGGAATAGCGCATAGAAAATCGGGATCTGCACCAATGCCGGAAGACATCCTGCCATCTGATTCACACCGGCTTTTCGATAGACTTCCATGGTTGCCTGCTGCTTTTTCATTGGATCTGCATCCTTCAGCTTAGCATTCACTTCATCAATTTCCGGACGGATTACCCTCATCATCGCACTCAATTTGTGCTGTTTGTACATGATTGGCGATAAGATCAGTTTCACAATAATGGTCATTAAGAAAATCACCCAACCCGCTGTTATTCCCCAACTTGCAATGATATTATACATCGGCATGAAGAAATAACGGTTCATTCCTCCAATGAATGACCAGCCTAAAGGTAAAATTTCATCAAAGTTTTTATCATAAGATTTTAATAAAGGTAAATCCAATGGCATAAAGTACCATGTAAAATCCTGATTCAGCTCACTTCCAGTCATCTGTACAAAACCTTCATAGTTCAGTTTTTTCAAATATTCACCTTCTTCTACGGTTTCCTGATTTCCTTTACTTTGTGTAAATCCTGTTTTAGATTCGATCACAGAAGAGAAAAACTGTTGTTTTACACCAATCCAGTTAAGTGTTTCTTTCTCTTCCTCCATTGTTGTTCTTCCATCATAATCATAATCTTTATAATTATTGAAAGCATATGAGAATTCTGAGTGAGACTGCTCCTGAGCCCTACCCTTTTCTAAGTTTCTCACATTATAATTCCAGATAAAATCTGCTTTGTTGTCAGAAGTTATTTTTGATAGACCTTGAGTTCTTACTTTAAAATCTAATGTATATTTCGGAAGCAAAGTATAAACGAACTGAATAACCGCCCCATTGTAATTAGCAGTCATTGTCACAGCATTTCCGCTAACTGTAGGAGAGAAAACTAAATCTTTAGTATTAATTACTTTTCCGGTTTTATCTTTAAACTGGAACCCGTAGTTTGAATTGTTTTTATTGATTAAATAAAGCGGAAGGTCTGCTTTATCTGTTTTGTGATCGTATGCTTTGTATTCTGCAAGTTCCACTTTAGAAACCTGCCCTCCTAGGCTATTGAATTCAATTTTCAATTCTTTGTTGGAAAGATTTGCAGTCTGAATGGCATTAGGAGTTACATTTGGATTGATATTGCTTGCCTGAGTTTGTTTTACAGCATTTTTTACCTGTTCGGTCTTTTGTTGCTGAGCTTTCAATTGCTCCTCTTTTGATTGCTTGTTTTGGAAATAAAACATGAAACCAAAGAGAACCAAACATAAAACCGCAAAACTAATCATTTGACTTTTATCGAGTCCGTTGTTCTGTTGCATTTTATTTTTATTAAAATTTTTTACCTATTATATTATAGAACAAAATTCTGTAATTTATACATTATCGTTCTGTAATTCGAGTCGACAAAAATACTGTTTTTTTATCAAAACTCTATGCTATAATATATTACTATATAATAAACTCAGGCTGAGAATAATCAGTCTGAGTTTATTTATGACGTTTGTAATTGAAAAATTACTTTATACTCATTCAAACCTTCAAGGTTTTAAAAACTTTGAAGATTTAATAATTTGTATTATTTCGGTGTACAAGCCTTAATAAAAGCTCTGAATAAAGGATGCGGCGTTGCAACCGTACTCTTATATTCCGGATGATATTGAACTCCCACATAGAAAGGATGTTCCGGTATTTCCAAAGCTTCCACCAATCCTGTTTCAGGGTTTGTACCTGTTGCCTGGAAACCGTTTTTCTCAAATTCACCAATATAATCACTGTTGAATTCATATCTGTGACGGTGTCTTTCAGTGATATTTTTGCTTCCGTAAATGTCATTCAGTTTAGAACCGTTTTTCAAAGAACATTTCCAGGCTCCAAGACGCATTGTTCCGCCTTTATCTACCACATTTTTCTGTTCTTCCATTAATGAAATTACAGGATGTTCCGTCGAAGTATCGAATTCCATTGAGTTGGCTTTAGAATATCCAATAACATTTCTGGCAAATTCGATCGTCATGATCTGCATTCCCAAACAAATTCCCAACATAGGAATTTTATTTTCTCTTGCATATTTTGCGGTAAGCACTTTTCCTTCAATTCCTCTGTCGCCGAAACCTGGAGCTACCAGAATTCCGTCTACACCTTTTAAAGTATCTTTAATATTTTCTTCTGTAATATCTCCACTGTACACCCATCTTATTTTCACTTCGGTTTCCAGGTCTGCACCTGCATGCTTGAAAGCTTCAGCAATTGAAATATAAGAATCCTGAAGAGAAACATATTTTCCAACCAACGCAATTTCGATAGATTTTTTAGGATTCTGGAATTTCTTTAAGAAAGATTTCCATTCTTTAAGATCTGCGTCTTTATCGCTTTTCAGATCCAATTCTTTAAGAACTACATCATCAAAGTTTTGTTTCTGAAGATACATCGGAACTTCATAGATCGTTTCCAAATCTTTACATTCAATCACATTATCCAAAGGAACGTTACAGAACTGAGCCAATTTTGCTCTCTGATCTTTCGGGATTTTATGCTCCGTACGGCAAACCAAAACATCAGCCATGATTCCGCTTTCCATTAATTGACGTACAGAGTGCTGAGAAGGTTTTGTTTTTAATTCTCCACTTGAAGCCAGATACGGCAACAATGTTAAATGGATCACCATAGAATTTTTCTCACCCAATTCCCACTTCAACTGGCGAACAGTTTCAATATAAGGTAAAGATTCTATATCTCCGACAGTTCCTCCGATCTCCGTAATGATGATATCGTAGTTCTGTTTAGATAAAATTTTAATTCTACGCTTGATTTCGTTCGTAATATGAGGAATTACCTGAACTGTTTTTCCAAGGAAGTCTCCTTTTCTTTCCTTTTCGATGACAGTCTGGTAGATTTTTCCTGTCGTAACGTTGTTGTTTTGGGAAGTGGGAGCATCAAGGTAACGCTCGTAGTGACCTAAATCCAGATCCGTTTCCGCACCATCTTCGGTTACATAGCATTCTCCGTGTTCATAAGGATTCAGTGTTCCTGGGTCGATATTGATATAAGGATCTAGTTTTTGGATCGTTACATTAAAGCCGCGTGATTTTAGTAGAAGTCCCAGAGAAGCAGAAACGATTCCTTTCCCCAAAGATGAAGTTACACCTCCTGTCACAAAGATGTACTTAGTATTCTTTTTACTCATTAGATTAGGTTTGTGCAAAGTTAGGGGAAAAAGAGATACAAAGCAATTTTAGATTATAAATTTTGTTGTTGGATAATCGCAAAGACGCAAGGATCATTGAATATTATTATACTTTTAAGGCACAAGGATTTTATCTGCGATAAAATTTTACAATGGATATTCTCTTTTTTAGAATTTGGTCGAAAATCTATGATTTTTCTTGCGCCTTAAAAACAGTTTGATTCACAAAAACTTTGCGCCTTTGTGACTATTCAACAGCAAAAAAGGTTTCCAAAAAATTGAAAACCTTCTTTCCTAAACCAAATTATATATGAAAACTATTGCTTAATTAACTCAAAATACAAGTTAACGTCAACGTCTTTAGCCACACCTGCTCCCGTAGGATCATATTTGATATTGTAATCCAGACGGTTTACTTTAAATGTTGTCTGGAAGCCCATTACCTCTTTTCCCTGCTGGTTTTTTGTAATTCCACCAAAAGTTACAGGAACCGTAATTTCTTTTGTTACTTCCTTAATGGTCAATTTTCCTTTCAATATGTACGA
>CBFGVN010000200.1:0-6306 GCA_965651845.1 uncultured Chryseobacterium sp.
TCATACGGAATTGAGGTGTTTTGAGCCCAAAGGAAGATAGAGTTGGTCGCAAATCCTGAAAATAATTTATCGAAGCCGTTTTCCATTCCTTTTGCCGCTCCCAGCAAACTTACATACAAAAACATACCCCAACCCACACCAATCATGGTAAGGAATGTCCGAAGCTTATTATTCTTCAACGAATAATAAATTTCCTGCCAAGTATCTTTTTTAAATATTATGTTCACTTTATTTAATTATAAATGATAAGTTATAAATGATGAATGATTTTCACAAAAACTGATTTGCTTTCTTTGCTTATCAGCTTTCTCAGCCTAGATTATTCCGTTCTCAATGCTTCAATTGGTTTAATCTTCGATGCTCTGTACGCAGGAACAAACCCTGCAATCAACCCTGAAAAAACCAATGCGATGAATGCCATGATGATGGTTCCCCAACCTACACTCGGACTTTTAATGAAATATTCTTCGAGACTGTCTCCGATTAAATTTAAAGTTAACACTCCGATTCCTACCCCGATGAATCCTGAAACCACTGTAATCACCACACTTTCCTGAACAATCAGAGCAACAATACTTCTTGGTTTGGCCCCGATAGCTTTTCTTACCCCGATTTCTTTGGTTCGCTCTTTCACAATATAAACCATAATGTTACTGATCCCGATAATTCCCGCCAAAAGGGTCCCCATTCCGATAAATCCTACAATCGCCGTAAGAACAGCCATAAAAGTGAAAGTATCATTCATGTTCTGGGCATTATTCCAGACTCTTACTCCATTTTCATCATCTGGAGCAACATTTTTTCTGGCTTTTAACCTTTCTTTTAGTTCGTCTCCGTATTTTATGGCTTCCTGTGGAGTCAATTTATCACTATAAGCAATATAGTTGATGCTTACCGTATCCGAACCTTTTTTCATTTGTTGCAAAGTGGTGATGGGAACGGTAATATGCCTTTCGTCCCAGTCTCCTCCGTCATCAGAAAAAACTCCGACTACTTTAAACATAGTTCCGTTGATGTTTAATTCTTTTCCGATCGGGCTTCCGTTTTTAATCAAGTCGCGCTGCACCATTCTTCCGATTACGGCAACATTCTGTTTCCGATCCAAATCGGTAGGTGTAAGATAACGGCCTTCCAGCATTTTCCGGTTTTCAATGATCTTTTCCTCCGGCTGCGCTCCGTTGATCTGGTAATTTCCACTTTCTTTACCGTATTTAACCAATAAGTTTGCAGTATATCTTGGAGTCGAGCTTCCTACGTTTTCTTTATCGATATTGACTAAGAAATCGTAGTCATCATTATTCATTGTCACCTGTCGATCAGATTGAAGCCCTTTATAAGCAATGGTTGTTTTTCCTGTAACAATCGAAATCAGGTTCTGGGCATCTCTCGCAAATCCTTCCGTAAAAGCATTCTGCAATCCTTTTCCGATTCCGAAAAGCACAATGAAAATAAATAATCCCAAGGCCACTGTAAAACCAGAAAGCACCGTTCGCAATACATTACTGCGAATCGAACTGAATATTTCCTGCCAACGATCTAGGTCGAACATATATTTATTTTTTTTACTTTGTAAAAAAGTGAATTAGCTATGCTGTGAATTTTCTTCGAAGTCAATTAACTTCGTTGTCAATTTTAAATTCTTTGAGCAAATTCTCAATTTGTCTGCATGCAAAAATTCACTTGCAAAACAAATTGACTACTCACCATTCACCTTTTAATTATTCCACTTAATAATATAAATGATGTTTTTATTAATTTTCCAATCTTATCCAGATTTTCTGTTTTCATATAATTACTTTCAATAATGATATCAAAACATGAATCCAATTCAATTACAGAACCTCTTGCTATTTCAAAATATCTTTTTCTTTCCTGATCAGATTTTCTTGAACAACCTTCTGTAATATTCAATACTACTGAAGTTGAAGCTCTTCTTATTTGATCTGTTAAATTAAATCTTTCATTCTCCGGAAGCCTTGATAAAATTTGATAACACTCAAATCGCAGCTGCCTTGCTGATTTATAAACATCAAGTTTATAATGATTTAGATCCAAAAACATTTTTCTTTTTTTCTCGTATTCATTTGTGTATTTTTATTTTTGTCAATTATCAATTTTTCCACTTACAAAATTCACTTGCGCAGCAAAACTGACTATTCACCATTCACTTTATAAAATCACCTGCTTAATAAACTCATCACTTTCAATGATTCCGTCTTTCAGGATGACATTACGCTTTGTTTGTGCGGCCACGTCTGGTTCGTGTGTAACGACGATGATCGTTTTGCCTTCATTATTGATATCCTGAAGAAGTTTCATAATATCATGTGTTGTTTTGGAATCCAATGCTCCTGTCGGTTCATCGGCTAGCACAACTTTAGGATTGGTGATCAGAGCTCTTGCAATGGCAACCCTTTGTTTTTGTCCTCCGGAAAGTTCGTTGGGTAAGTGATTTGCCCATTGTGCCAATCCTACTTTTTCCAGGTATTCCATTGCTTTTTGGTTTCGCTCTTTTCTTGGAACGTTCTGATAATATAAAGGCAGCGCAACATTATCCAAAGCTGTTTTGTATCCAATCAAATTAAAAGATTGGAAAATAAATCCTAAAAACTTACTGTTCAATCGGAACACCATCAAGCTCATAAGTCCCCGAATCTTTTTCATCAAGAATACCAATAATATTAAGGAGTGTAGACTTCCCGGAACCGGAACTCCCCATGATGGAAACAAACTCGCCTTCTGAGATATTAAGATTAATCCCCTTGAGAACGTGCAACTTGCTCTTCCCTGTATCGTATGATTTATGTAAATCCTGAATTACTAACATTAAGTGATGTATGTTTTTATGCCTAATAAGTAGAAGATATTTTCAATTTGTTACAAGAATAAAAATTTCTTTAATTAATTTATTGTTTAATATTTAAATTATTAATTTACAACAATTTATAAAAAAGTGTTTAATTGTAAGTACCTGAGAACATCCATTTTTATAGGATAATAGTTTGTAACTCAATATCTAAGCGGTTTTCATGTAAATGTGGAAAACTTTTACGGTTAAAACTCAATCATTTAGTGTTTCACCCTTTCAAATACAGTTCTTCTTTTCTAACTTTGTGCTTGCGCATTACAAAAAATAAAAACACTTTCTTGTTAAAAACTTTTAAACATAAGTCACAACAAACCAAGCTGTTGAATATTTTTTGAACTTTATCCACAGTGATCTATTTATTTTAATTTTAAGACATTTTAATATGGGAATTTTTGATAAAAGAGTAAGTTATAAGCCATTTGAATATCCTGAGGTTCTTCAATTTGTAGAAGCTATCAACAAATCGTTCTGGGTGCATTCAGAAGTGGATTTTACTGCAGATGTTCAGGATTTTCATTCGCAGTTGGAGCCACACGAAAAACACGCTGTAAAAAATGCACTTCTTGCCATTGCACAGATCGAGGTTTCTGTAAAGACATTATGGGCAAACCTATATAATCATATGCCGAAGCCTGAGCTGAACGGCTTGGGTGCAACTTTTGCTGAATGTGAATTCCGTCACTCGGAAGCTTATTCAAGATTGTTAGAAGTACTGGGCTACAACGAAGAATTTACTCATGTAGTGGAGATTCCTGCCGTGAAAAAAAGAATTGACTTTTTATCAAATGTCTTAAAACATGCCAATTCTGCAACTCCGAAAGAATACGTTTCTTCTCTTTTATTATTCAGTATCTTGATTGAAAACGTTTCGCTTTTCTCTCAGTTTGCCATCATCCTTTCTTTCACAAGATTTAAAGGATACATGAAAAATGTTTCTAATATTATTGCATGGACTTCAGTGGATGAACAAATTCATGCCAATGCCGGAATTTATTTAATCAACAAAATCCGTGAAGAGCAACCTGATTTATTGACTGATTCTGACATCGAAGACATTTATACTTTAGTGGATCAGTCGGTAGAACTGGAAGGTGAAATCCTTGACTGGATCTTTGAATTGGGCGAATTGAGCGTTTTCTCAAAAGAAGATTTGTTAAACTTCATGAAATACCGTGTTGATGACAGTTTAAAGAAAATCAACATGAATACAAAATACAACGTTTCTCCTGAACAGTACAGACCAATGGTTTGGTTCGAAGAAGAAGTTTTTGCGAATTCTATGGATGATTTCTTTGCAAAAAGACCGGTAGATTATACGAAACACGATAAGAGTATTACGGCGAACGATTTGTTTTAAATCTTAGATAAAAAGCGCGAGCGAAGCGAGCGTCAAAGCATCTAGTATTAGCGATGTCATGCTGAGCCTGTCGAAGCATCAAATTATAGTGTAGTCTTTTCAGATTTACAATTAATAAAAAGCAACAAAATTCCTGAGTCTTAAAACCACTCGGGAATTCGAAAATATAAACAACTATGGAAGAACAAGGTACAAATATATGGTGGCTCAATGAAGAGTCTGAGCAAATGCTGAACAGAGGCTATTTGCTAAAAGGGGAAACTGTAGAAGGAGCAATCGACAGGATTACCACTGCAGCCGCAAAAAGATTATACAAGCCGGAACTTCAGCCCGCTTTCAAGGAAATGATCACCAAAGGATGGATCAGCTTCTCATCGCCGGTTTGGGCTAATATGGGAACCCAGAGAGGTCTTCCTATTTCTTGTTTTAATGTTCATATTCCGGACAGCATCGAAGGAATTACCCACAAAATGGGTGAGGTTATCATGCAGACAAAAATCGGAGGAGGAACTTCAGGATATTTCGGGGAACTTCGTAACAGAGGAACTGCAGTAACAGACAACGGAAAATCTTCGGGAGCTGTTTCTTTCATGAAATTGTTTGATACGGCAATGGACGTTGTTTCTCAGGGCGGTGTAAGAAGAGGAGCTTTTGCAGCTTATCTCGATATCGACCACGGAGATATTGAAGAATTTTTATCAATTAAAGACATCGGAAGCCCGATCCAGAACCTATTTACAGGAATTTGCGTTCCTGATTACTGGATGCAGGATATGATCGATGGTGATATGGACAAACGTAAAATTTGGGCGAGAGTATTGGAAAGCCGTCAGCAAAAAGGTCTTCCTTATATTTTCTTTACGGATAACGTTAACAGAAATAAGCCACAGGTTTACAAAGATTTAGGATTAACAGTAAATGCAAGTAACCTTTGCTCTGAGATTATGCTTCCTTCTACAATGGAAGAATCTTTCATCTGCTGTTTATCATCTATGAACCTAGAATTGTATGATGAATGGAAAGATACAGATGCCGTAAAATTAGCCATCTATTTTCTGGATGCCGTTTTATCAGAATTCATCGACAAAACAGAAGGAAACTATTATCTTCAGGGAGCCAGAAATTTCGCCATGCGTCACAGAGCGCTTGGATTAGGAGTTTTAGGATACCATTCGTATTTACAAAAGAATATGATTCCGTTTGAAAGTTTTGAAGCGACTCAATTCAATGCAAGAGCTTTTAGACATATCAAAGAACAGGCAGAACAGGCATCAAGAGAGTTGGCAAATATCTACGGTGAACCGGAATTGCTGAAAGGTTACGGATTGAGAAATACTACAACAATGGCGATTGCTCCTACGACTTCAAGTTCTGCAATTTTAGGACAGACTTCTCCGGGAATCGAGCCGTTTGCTTCTAACTATTATAAAGCTGGTCTGGCAAAAGGAAACTTTATGCGTAAGAACAAGTATTTAGCAAAATTATTAGAAGAAAAAGGTCTTGACAACGAGGAAACGTGGAGAACAATCATGCTGAACCACGGCTCTGTACAGCATTTGAAAGAATTAACTGAAGAAGAAAAAGCAGTATTCAAAACATTTAAAGAGATTTCTCCAATGGAGATTATTTCTCAGGCTGCACAAAGACAGCAGTACATAGACCAGGCTCAGTCTCTGAACTTGCAGATCCCGTCTACAATGCCTGTAAAGGATGTAAACTACCTTTACATCGAAGCATGGAAAAAAGGAGTCAAAACCCTTTATTATCAAAGAAGTTCTTCTGTTTCCAAAGAAATGATGGTCAACTTTGTTACCTGTACAGCTTGCGAAGCATAAGATTTCCAAATAATAAACATCAACATATTCATTAAAGCACGCTTTTTCAGGCGTGTTTTTTCATTTCAAGCTTATTTTCACATTTGTTTAATTTTTTATTATTTATTTTAATTCAAAATTAAATCCTTATAGAACTTTTTCTACAAACACTGTTTTTAACATCATAATATTTACATTTGCCTGAAACTTATTTCAACCCCCTTATATTATGAAAAAAAGTTTTGTTCGCAACAGGAGCACTGTAC
>CBFGVN010000201.1:0-6200 GCA_965651845.1 uncultured Chryseobacterium sp.
AACAACCAAGTGATAATTGTCGCTTCCATAACACCTTCTCCCATGGAAGGAAGCAATAATTTGTATTCTGCCATTTTTAATTTTTAGATTTTGACAAATATATAAAAAAAATCAATTTTTTTATGAAATATTTAATTCTAGAAAAATTCAATGTAAATATTTTCGCCTACGTTCAGTCCGAACAAAGATTTTGCACCGTTTTTTTTACTTCCCTTATAGATTGTTAACTCCAAAAGCTGACTGTCATTGAAAATTGCCGCAGACTGCCCATGAAATTCCGTCTCCCTTGCCCAGTCGGAAACTACTTCCGTATGGCTTGAAAATACTCTCGAAAGACTTAAATTTCTGAATTTTATGGTGAAATTTTCGGATCCTCGGCCTGTGCTTTCAAAGAAATCTTTGCTGATATTTGAAATTATATTTCCGAAATTATCAATATACATCACTTCACCGATAATCATTTTTTCGGATTCGTTGTAAACCGGTTTTGGGAAGAGCAGTTCTTTGGTATGTTTGATCTTTCTGCCGATCACTTCAGGAAGCCCGCCATTCGCCAAATGTACGGCTGCAGGAACAAAAACATCTGTTGACGTGAAATTGACAATGTCATCAAATCTATTATTTAAAGTGATTTCATACATGGCTTCAGGCTTAATATCAAAAAAAATTAAACTCAAAAGTCCGTTATCAGCGGCCAGAAAATAATGTCCGTCTGCTTTATAGAGGATGTTTTTCCTCGACTTGTGATGGAAGCTGTCCACAGAAAGGACATGAATGGTGCCTTTCGGAAAATATTTATAAGCATTCCTTACAATATAAGAAGTCTGGATAAGATTGAATGCCTGGATCTCGTGGGTAATATCTACAACATTCACCTCAGGATTAAGAGACAGAATTTTGCCTTTTACAGCAGAAACTCTGTAATCTAAATTTCCGAAATCCGAAGTAAGGGTAATAATTGACATTGAATAGTTATAGAAATGATCGTTCTGCAAATTTATTTAAAAATAAAGGAAAGCCCGAAGATTGTGGAAAAGAATTTGATATAAATTTGAAAAAAAGGTTTAAATTTAAAATCTAAAATAAATAAAAATACTGCATGTTTGAATTAACATATGATTTGGAAGATGTAGATGTAAAAATCTTCTATGGCGTTAATAACCAATATTTCAATTTAATAAAATCAAGCTTTCCGACTCTGAAAATCACAGGAAGAGACCACTTTATTTTTGCGATGGGAAATCAGGAAGCGTTAGATATACTTAAACAAAAACTTGATGACATTGTAAAATTCATTTCAAAAAACAATTCTATAGAGCTTAAAGATGTTGAAAATATCCTTAATCTTAAAGATGAGAATGAGAAACAGCTTGTTTTTGACCAGGATATTATTTTAAAAGGCGTAAATGGTAAAATAATTAAAGCTAAAACCACCAATCTTAAAAAATTAGTAAAAGAAACTGAGAAAAAAGATATGGTTTTTGCAATCGGACCTGCGGGAACGGGGAAAACATATACCAGTGTAGCTCTGGCTGCGAAAGCTTTGCGGGATAAGGAAGTGAAAAGAATTGTCCTGACAAGACCTGCCGTAGAAGCAGGGGAGAGTCTGGGGTTTTTGCCGGGTGACCTTAAAGAAAAGCTGGATCCGTATTTACAGCCTTTGTATGATGCGCTTCGCGATATGATTCCTCACGAAAAGCTGGAAGGTTTTATCGAGAAAAAAGTGATAGAAGTTGCTCCGTTGGCTTTTATGAGAGGAAGAACGCTGGATGATGCCTTTGTAATTCTGGATGAAGCCCAAAATACTACACATTCTCAGATGAAAATGTTTTTAACCAGAATGGGAATGAATGCGAAATTCATTATTACAGGTGACCCAAGTCAGGTAGATTTGCCGCCAAAACAGCAATCCGGCTTGAAAGAAGCCATGAGAATTCTGCATGGTGTAAAAGAAATCGGTTTTGTACATTTGACGGAGGAAGACGTTGTGAGACATCCGGTTGTAAAGAAAATTATTTTGGCATACAACGAGGAAGAAAAAAGATTACGAAACGATTAATATCAATTGAAATACATAATAGCAGGGTAATGAAAATTATCCTGCTTTTTTTGTTTCAGGTGGAGAATGTCATAAGTTAATTTTACATTAACAAAGAAAATAATTAGTAATTTAGCTCCGAAAATTTAAAATTATTAAAATGAAAAAACTATTATTACTAGGTGCTTTTGCACTTTTAGGAGGTATGGCACAGGCTCAGGAGGGCTTCAGATTGGGTGGTCATGTTGGGGCTCCACTGGGTGATGCTTCTGATGCTGCAAGTGTTACAATAGGTATAGATGCTGCTTATATGTGGAATATTACTAAAGGATTGGACATTGGTGCTACTACAGGATATTCTCATTTTTTCGGGAAAGATAATGTGGATGATTTCGGATTTGTTCCTATCGCTGCTTCCGGAAAATATACTTTTTCTAAAGTCCCTCTTTTCGTAGGATTGGATCTTGGAGCTGCTATTTCTACAAGAGATTACATCAACAGTGGTTTGTATGTGGCGCCAAGAGTAGGTTATCAGATGAAAAATACAGAATTGTATTTAGGCTTCCAGACGATCAGCAGCAAATATAAAGATTATGGCCCATATTGGCATGATAACGGGAGACATAACTTCGGTGCTGTGAACTTCGGGGTAAATTTTTTCCTGAAATAAAAAATTAAAAAAACCAAATAATTTTCACTCCAATTGCAGAATTGGAGTTTTTTTATTCAAAATTTTGTGAAAAAGTCAAAATGCTTTATTTAGTACGCTTTATTTTCGAAAATTGCTAATATTTATCAATGATATTAATCACATTAACAAATTTTAATATTAAGCAATACCACTGTAAATTTGCCATCAGAAAGTATTAAAATTTTTAAAAAAATGAAAAAAGTATTATTAGCTGGTGCTATTGCACTTTTCGGTTTATCTAATGCTCAAATCGCTAAAGGAACAGCTTATTTATCAGGATCTGTAGGATATTCTCAAGAAGAGACTAACAGCGGTAACAATAAAACGGAAAATTTCAACGTAATTCCAACATTCGGATATTTCGTAGGAACTAATTTAGCAGTAGGTTTAGGAGTAGGATACCAGACTCAAAAAGATACAGACATTACTACTACACAATTGCCAGGTGCTACCATCGTGAATACTAACGAAGTGAAGGAACCAGCTTTCGTTGTTGCTCCTTTCGTAAGAAAATATTGGACTTTGTCTGATAAATTATACATCTTCGGTCAATTGGCAGTGCCAATGCAGTTTGGTAAAACTGAAGTTGAAAACACTTCTGTAACGACTGCAGGTTCTACAACTACTACAACTACAACTTCTTCTGAGGCTAAATATACTCAGGTTGGTGTTACTGTAAAACCAGGTTTAGATTATTTCTTGAACAAAAACTGGTCTATCGAAGCTACTATCGGTGAGTTTGGTTACAACAACTACAAGCCAAAAGATGGTGAAGCTACAAACAATTATAACTTCGGATTGAACTTATCTTCAGTTACATTCGGTGTTAAATATGTTTTCGCTAAATAATTTAAGCTAAAAGCATTAAAAATAAGGTCCTAAGTTTTCTTAGGACTTTTTCTGCATTTAAACAAATTAAACATTTTTAATTAAATAATATCATGAAAAAACTATTATTAGCTGGTGCAGTTGCACTTTTCGGACTTTCAAACGCTCAGATGACTAAAGGTGACTGGGTAATCAGCGGAGACACAGGAATGGGTTTCAATAACGTTACATCTACCGTAAAAGTAGGAAGCGAATCTACAGACGGGCCAAAAACAAACACGTTCTCCGTTTCTCCATCAGTAGGATATTTTGTAATCGACAGATTGGCGGTAGGTATCGAATTAGGATACATGAGCGCTACGACAAAATATGAAGGTATGAAATCTAAAACCAGTACTTTCGCTGTAATGCCAACTGCTACTTATTACTTCACAAACTCAAGCAAGCTGGTTCCTTTCTTAGGTGCAGGAATCGGATATGCTTCTGTGAAAAACAGCGGTGAAGCAAGCTTTATGGGGATGTCGGCTTCTACTGAAAATACTACAGACGGTCTTGCATGGAAAGTAAAAGGTGGGGTGACTTATATGGCTACTCAGTCTTTAGGGATCAACCTTGGAGTTTCTTACGATCAGTTCTCAAATAAAGAAACAGTAATGAATACAGATGTTAAAACGAATGTGAAAACTTTCGGTGTAAATGTTGGTTTCTCTTATTTCATTAAAGGAAAAGCTCAGAAATCTGATAAATAATCTAATTATAGAACTTTGTCAAAAATTGAAACTTTGATAAAGCGCATAAAAAAAAATCCGGCTCAATTTTGAGTCGGATTTTATATTTTGAATTGTTTGTTTTGAAATTATTTTCCAAACATTCCGCCCATTCCAGGCATATTCGGCATTTTGCTCATCATCTGCATCATTTGCTTTCCTTGAGGGCCCTGCATCATCTTCATCATTTTACCCATTTGGTCGAATTGCTTCATCAATTGGTTTACATCTTCAATTTTTCTTCCTGCACCTTTCGCAATTCTGTTTTTTCTCTGAGTATTAATGATAGAAGGTCTTCTTCTTTCTTCAGGAGTCATAGAGTAGATGATCGCTTCTATGTGTTTAAAGGCATCATCACTGATTTCCACATCTTTAATTGCCTTTCCAACACCAGGAATCATTCCCATCAAATCCTTCATGTTACCCATTTTCTTGATTTGATTAATCTGTTTTAAGAAGTCATCAAAACCAAACTCATTTTTAGCGATTTTCTTGTGAAGCTTTTTTGCTTCCTCTTCATCAAACTGCTCCTGAGCCCTTTCTACTAACGAAACAACGTCTCCCATTCCCAGTATTCTGTCTGCCATCCTTTCCGGGTAGAAAAGGTCTAAAGCTTCCATTTTTTCCCCTGTAGAAATGAACTTAATCGGCTTTTCAACCACAGAACGGATCGTTAATGCCGCACCACCACGAGTATCACCATCTAATTTCGTTAAAACAACCCCGTCAAAATTCAAAGCATCGTTGAACGCTTTTGCTGTATTTACAGCATCCTGACCCGTCATTGAATCAACAACGAACAAAGTTTCATTTGGTGTAATCGTAGAATGAACCGTTTTGATCTCGTTCATCATCTGCTCATCAATCGCCAAACGACCTGCCGTATCGACGATTACAATATCGTGACCATTAGATTTAGCGAAATTAATCGCGTTTTGAGAGATGCTTGAAGGATCCATAGAACCTTCTTCTGTGAAAACAGGAACCCCGATTTGTCCGCCTAAAACTTTAAGCTGATCGATCGCAGCCGGACGGTAAACGTCACAAGCTACCAAAAGAGGTTTTTTATTTCTTTTTGTTTTTAAATAATTCGCTAATTTTCCGGAGAAAGTCGTCTTACCGGAACCCTGAAGACCTGCAATAAGAATCACAGACGGCTTTCCTGAAAGGTTGATTCCTTCCTGAGAACCTCCCATTAGATCTACCAATTCATCATGAACAATCTTTGTCATCAGCTGTCCCGGAGTAAGCGATGTAAGAACGTTTTGTCCCAACGCTTTATCCTGAACTCTTTTCGTAAGATCTTTGGCAACTTTATAATTAACATCGGCGTCCACCAATGCTCTACGAATCTCTTTTACGGTTTCCGCCACATTGATTTCCGTAATTTTTCCTCTTCCGGAAATATTATGAAGCGCTTTGTCTAATTTATCCTGTAAACTATTAAACATATGTATTCTAAATTATAGGTCTGCAAAAATAAGGAATTTTTAGCACATCTAAAGACTTCGACACGTAATATTATATATATGATATTTTCAAATGTGGAATTAAGAATTTGAATTGAGATCCTTCGACTGCTTCGCGCTCAGGATGACACCGTAAAAACTTTATATATTATAAACAATTAGTATTAGCGACTTGTCATCCTGAGCGGAGTCGAAGGATCTACAGAATAATTTATGGTATTAAAATACAAACAGGTTTTATGATAAAAATCAAATCATACCATAATCCGATAGAAAAAGTCTATTTTTGCGATAAATTAAACTGACCTAATAAATGTTAGGCAAAACAAATTTGAAATGAAAGCTAATCCCAATATTCTGGTAACGGTATTATTCTTTTTAACTTTTCTGATTCATTTCTCCTTATG
>CBFGVN010000202.1:0-6170 GCA_965651845.1 uncultured Chryseobacterium sp.
GGTCCGGCACCTGCATCAAGCGTTCCGAAATCTCCCGCACATACATATACATTCTGCAAGGTAGATTCGATCGCCGGTACAACTTCAATGGTAATACAAGTAGGTGTAGCTACCTTACAGCCGTTTCCACCCAAAGCAAAAACACAATATGTTGTGGTAGCAGTAGGACTGACACCCTGAGTACCGCCATTTCCTGGTAAGGTAACCCATTCGTAAGTAACACCGCCGGTAGCCGTTAATGTAACCGATTCTCCCGCACAAATTTTAGATTTTGAAGCTGCCAAAACTGCTACCGGAGGACCAACAACTATCGTAATTGTTGCAGGATTTGCAGAGACACATCCGTTTGCTCCTACAGCAAAAACTGTATAAGTAGTAGTAACCGTCGGCGAAACCACCTGAGTATTTCCATTTCCTGGAAGCCCCGTCCAATTGTATGTAGCACCACCGGAAGCCGTAAGAGTCACCGATTCTCCCGGACAGATCTGTGGAACAGTAGATGTTACCGTAGCTACCGGAAGGGTCGTATTCTGAGTTACCGTTACGTTTGCGGTATAAGTACAGGTTAAATTTCCTGGCTGATTAACATTTGTTACCGTTAATGTATAAACACCGCCTGCATTTACCACAGGAGTTAAAGTATTCGCTCCTGAAACAATATTTCCACCTCCTGTTGTAGTCCATGCAATCGTAGAACCTGCAGGAATTACAGAAGCAGATGCATTCAGCGTAGTTTGTGTAGTTGTACAGGTAATTTGTTGCGGAGGAGCGATCGTTAAAGTAGTTTCAGGTGTTGCCAGTAATTGCAATGTAACCACATATCTACATCCGCCGCTTACCACCAAAACAAAAATGGTCTGCCCTCCCGGACTGTTAAAAGAAGCCGGATTGGTAATGTTATTCGTGTTTCCTGCATTGGCATCCGCAAGAGTTAAATAATAAGTAAAAGTAACACCGCCCGCAGAAGTAATCTGAGGCTGAGCTTCCGTTAAATCATAATTAATCCCACCAGTCTGATAACACTCCAATAAAGTAGCGTTCTGCACAGTGATCGGCTGAGAAACCTGTATTGTAATCGTCGCCGGATTTTGAGAAACACAACCATTCGCTCCAACAGCTGTTACGGTATAAGTCGTTGTCGTCGTAGGAGAAACTGTCTGTGTATTTCCTGTTCCGGGTAAACCTACCCAGTTGTATGTAGTACCGCCAGAAGCCGTTAATGTTACAGATTCGCCGGAGCAAATCAAAATTTTAGAAGCCGTTAAGCCTGTTGTTGGCGGAGCACTGTCTCCGGTCACCGTTACGTTTGCTGTAGCGGTACAGGTTAAATTTCCTGGCTGATAGGTGTTTGAAATTGTTAAAGTATAGGTTCCCGCTAAATTCACTACCGGGTTCAATGTATTTGCTCCCGAAACAATATTTCCGTTTGCAGTCGTCCAGCTGAATGTGGCTCCTGCAGGATACACTGACGTTGTTGCATCTAATGTAATTTGCGAATTTGTACACGTTAAAATAGACGGAGGGGCAATTGTAGCCGTCATCTGAGGAGCTTTTACCAATTGTAATTCCGCAACTTTTGAACAGAATCCGTTTTTAACCAAAACATAAATAGTCTGCCCCGCACTTGGAAAAGCTGTTGTGTTGGCAATCGTATTGGCATTTCCGGCCAAAGCATCTGACTGTAATAGATAATAGGCAAATGTTGCTCCCGGAGTCGTACTGATAGAAGTTTGTGCCGATGTTAAATTAAATGTAGCATTTCCCTGAGTATAACAAGCCGTGAGCGTAGCATTCTGCACTGTAGGAGAAGTTCCTCCTACAATGGTGACCGAAGCAGTTCCCGGACAGGTATTTCCGGGTAAAAATACTTGAACGGTATAAACTCCCGGCTGTGTAGCTGTATAAGAAGCACTGGTAGCTCCTGGAATCGGAGCATTGTTCAATAACCATTGGTAAGTCGCGCCACCTCCCTGCACTGAAGCTGTAAAAGTCTGAGGTGCATTATCACAAACATTAATTGATGAAGGCAATGCAACACCTGCCGGGTTCAGAATCTGAACTCCGATATCAAAAGATCCGGCTTCAAGGAAAACCGCAGAATCAAAATTAGAATCCTGATAATCTGCCAAAACCATCTTGAAATGGTAAGTCTGACCAGGAATTACCGTTGCAGTAGCCGTTAAAGGAATAGTACGTCCGTCAAAATTTGTTTCAATCTGAGGGTTGTTCATTCCTGCAAAATATTGTGCATTTTTTGGTCCGCAAGGTAAGTTGGCCGGAATAATATTGGTAACACTTACAGGCTCTCCACTTGGAAGTACTGCAAGGTTTGTATATGTAGGATCTCCCACTTTTTTCAGCAATAATGCAAAACCGTCTGAAATACTACAGGTGAAGTTGCTGAAATATTCTTTAGAAGCAAATAAATATCTGAAAGTAACTTTTGTAGAGGCAGGTACAAAATCGAATTCGATGTATGTTGCATCATGCAATTCTGAGTTAGGAACACTTAAAGCTGTTGCAAGATCAACATCTCCCCCGGTTCCAAGACCATCACTTAGAGTGGACTGAAATGTATTTCCGGTCTTTCTGGCGTAGCCCGTCGTTAAAACAATTCCTTTGGCAAAAGGAAAATTGGTTGTTGCTTTATTGAAATATCCCCAGCTTCTGTTTTGATCTGTCACTGGTAAATTAGGAGAAACCACAACGTTGCTTACATTGGCTGCAGAACAGGTAGATCCGCCGCTGATAAGTACGTCTTTTACCAATTGCGTGATGCTGAAATTGGTTTCCGGATAGCCGGCAGCATTCACATCAATAAAGGCTCCTGCTTTCATACTTTCAGGCGCAGGTTTTCTGGCAATGGCTTTACTCTGTCTATTCTGAGCAAAAACGAAGCTTCCCGCAAGAACTAAAAATAAAGTCAAAAGTAAACTTCTTGTCCTCCTATTTAACATTTTATATTATTTTAAACAAAAATACTATTTTTTTTAATTGAAATTCAATTCAAATTAAATTACATTATCACTAATACAACATCATTTATTTTAAAATGTTAATTTCAATTCGTCATTACAACGAAAAAAAGACCAACAAATTGTCGGTCTTTCTTTATTATTAATTAAATATCTTATTCAAGATTTTTCAACAAAATCCAACCTGTTTTTACCGCAGGCTTTTTGCTGGCAGGATCTTCAAAGCTCACCTGATACCAATATGATGCCGTAGGAAGACGTTTTCCTTGGAAATATCCGTCCCAATAAGGCTGTAAGCTACTTGCTTTATATACTTCTTTTCCGTAACGATCGAAGATAGAAGCTTTGAAGTCTTTATATTTAAGAACACCTCTTAGATCGATCATATCATTAATGTTATCTCCGTTCGGAGTAATTACGTTTTGCATTACAAATGTGAAATATTCAAGGAATCCTACACAGCTTGTATTTTTCACTCTTACTCTTATAGAAACTACAATATTTCTAGGAACGTTAGAGAATATGTTTGAATTCTGCCAGGTTACACCATTATCGATAGAATATTCCAACGGTCCGTTACTTGGGTTGCTTGCTGTAAGAATCATTGTCCCGTTTTCATTGTAATTCACATTGATGATTTCAGGAATAATCGCCTGAATAACCTGAGTAGTGAACACTTTTGTACAAACTCCGTTGTTGATGGTAACAGAATAAGTTCCAGGCGTTCCAACACTGATAGTCTGTGTCAGATCTCCTGTATTCCAAGTATAATGATAATTTGGCCCTGTTCCCGCATCTAAGGTGATCACATCGCCCTCACAGATCATTCCTCCTTTAAGATTTGAAGTAATGGCAGGAACAACTTCCACTGTAACAGAAGCCGGCTGTAAAGATTTACATCCCTGTGCTCCAATTGCATATACTGAATATGTAGTTGTCTGAGTTGGAGATACTACCTGCGTAGCACCTGTTCCCGACATACCTACCCATTCGTAAGTAACTCCGTTTGAAGCCGTTAAGGTAGTAGACTCACCCGCACAGATTCTCACTTTAGAAGCTTGCAGCTGTGCGACTGGGGTTTCTTCTTTTCTTAATGTTAAAGTAACCATTTTACTACAGAAAGCTCCGTTGGAAACGACAACATATAAAATCTGTCCGTCGGTACCGTTATAGCTTCCTAAAAGTGTCGGGTTAATATAGCTGTTATTCTGAGCAATCGCATCCGCCTGATTGATATAGTAACGAACGATAGCTGTTGTTGAACTTGTAATCATCGGTGTTGCAGTATTCAGATTGAATGTTGAAACTGAAGGCGTTGTACAAAGCTTTAAAGTGGCATTCTGTGCCGGAGGAGTTGTACCGCCAACGATCGTAACACTTGCATTCTGGCATTGAGTTCCGCCCACAAAAGTTCTTACCACATAAACTCCTGGCTGGGTTGCTGTATAAGTAGCACTTGTAGCTCCCGGAATCGCCACATCATCTTTGTACCATTGGAAAGTCATCCCCGGAACAGCAGCGATCTGAGCTTTCAAAAGCTGAGGAGTGTTATCACACATATTCACATTTGTGATCGGGTTTCCATTTCCGTCAACAATTGTCATCCCGATATCAAAAGATCCTCCCTCAAGGAAAACTGCAGAGTCGTAACTTTGGTCCGAAGCATCCGCCAGAACCATTTTAAAGTGGTAAGTCTGTCCGGGAATTACGGTTGCAGTAGCCGTTAAAGGAATTGTTCTTCCATTAAAATTCGTTTCAATATTCGGAGTGGGATTCATCCCTCCAAAATATGCTTCATTAATAGGACCACATGAAAAGCCGTTTCCTGCAGGTACAATATTCGTAACACTTACAGGCCCAGCTGTTCCGGGCAACACCGCTAAATTGGTATAAGTAGGATCTCCTACTTTTTTCAATAATAAAGCAAAACCGTCGGAAAATACGCCACATGGGAAGTCGGAAGTATATTCCTCAGAAGCAAAAATATAATTAAATTTTACCTGAGTACTGTTCGGAACGAAATCAAATTCTATAGCTACCGCATCTTTAAGAGGAGCCAAAGGGTTGATCGCCGTAACCAGATCCGGATCACTTACCGTAGATCCCGGAACTCCGTCACTTAGCCCGCCTTCAAAAACATTTCCGGCTCTTCTGGCTTTTCCTGTTACCAGAACAACACCATCTGTAAATGGAAAATTGGTAGTTCCTTTATGAAAATACCCCCAAGCTCTTTCTGTATCCGTAGCCAGTTGATTTGGAGAAACTGTTACGTTTGTTACGTTTGCCACAGCGCAGCTTGAACCCCCTGAGATCAAAATATTCTTCACAAGCTGTTCAATATTATAGCTGGATGGCGTGTAAGAAGCAGCATTTACATCAATGAATAAACCTGCCTTGAAACTTTCGCTAGTAGATTTTTCCGGTATAGGTTTTCTTGGTGCCCTTGCCTTCTGAGCAAATGCCATTCCTGAAACCAAAAGCAATACTAGAAAGAAAAAGTAGTTTTTTAGTCTATAATTTAACATTTTGTTGTTGTTTGTTCAAAAATACTATTTTTTTAGATTAAATCCTTATATAATTAAACGAATTCGCACTGATAATTTATTTTATTTTAAATTTTAATAAATCGCAGATAATATATCTGAAATAGTAAAAAAAAGACCCATAAAATTTTTGCCCTTTTTATACTTATTGTAGAATTATATTTCGTCTTTTAACAATAAATTGATTTTTTATTCTTTTTTAAGCTCATCTATTTTATTTTGCAACTCTGAAATTTTATCCTTTAAAGCTTTAATTTCATTTTTATTGGAGTTTACATTGCTCTTCAATATAACGTTTTTAGCCCGCTCACTGTGGATTTCTTCATCTTCGTCATCATTGATTTCTTCGATATCCTCCTGAATATCTTCAATATCTTCGGTAATTTCTTCAATATCTTCACTGATTTCTTCGATGTCTTCACTGATCTCCTCGATATCTTCAATTTTTTCATGACTTTTATTCACCGACATCTGGATAAAAATCGCAAGATAAATCGCTTCCAAAGAAACCACTGTGGTGAGAATGAGAAGCATTTTGTCAAACTCCACAATCTTCAGCAAAGGAAGCAGGAACGAAATTAAAAAAAATAAAGTGTGCACCATTAAAGACGGAATAGAGCCAATCCACCAGGTAATTCCGTTTGCTATTTTT
>CBFGVN010000203.1:0-6125 GCA_965651845.1 uncultured Chryseobacterium sp.
AAATTTTTTTTTCATTTCAATTTAAATTTTTATATATTTGTAGAAATTAAACGATTACATCACGAAAACATTGTCCGGCAAATGTCGGATTATTTTTTTATACTAAAACTAAATTTTGAAAATTATGGCAAGCTATGTTACAAAGGAGGGATTAGAGAAAATGAAAGCTGAGCTGGAACAGTTGGAAACTGTGGAAAGACCAAAAATTACTCAGCAGATTGCAGAAGCCAGAGACAAAGGTGATTTGTCTGAAAATGCAGAATATGATGCAGCGAAAGAAGCGCAAGGTATGCTTGAAATGAGAATTTCTAAGCTGAAGGATGTTATTTCTACTTCAAAAATCATAGACGAAAGTCAGCTAGATACTTCGAAAGTTTCAATCCTTACAACGGTGAAACTTAAAAATAATGTGACAAAACAGGAGCAGGTATTTACATTGGTTCCGGATAACGAAAGTGACCTTAAAGCAGGGAAGATTTCCGTGAACACTCCTATTGCAAAAGGTTTGTTAGGAAAAGTTGTAGGCGAAACAGCAGACATCACTTTACCAAACGGAAACAAATTGTCTTTCGAAGTATTAGACATTACTCTATAACTAAAATCTAACTTCTAATCTCTAATATCTTAGAAATGAGTACAATATTCACAAAGATCATCAACGGTGAAATTCCTTCCTATAAAATTGCCGAAGATGAAAACTTCATTGCGTTTCTGGATGCAATGCCTTTGGTAAAAGGACACACATTGGTTGTTCCCAAAAAAGAAGTTGATTTAATTTTTGATATGGAAAGCGAAGAGTACAAAAACCTTTGGGGATTTGCTCAGGAAGTTGCCAAAAAAATTAAAAATGCGATCCCATGTGTGAGAGTAGGAGTAGCTGTTGTAGGATTGGAAGTTCCTCATGCGCATATTCACCTTATTCCTTTGAATAAAATGGAAGATATGAACTTCAGGAATGAGAGATTGAAATTATCAAACGACGAGTATACTGAGATTCAGAACTCGATTATTAATTCTTAAAAAAATAACTGAAACTCGTAAAACCAACTTTTACGAGTTTCTTTAATCTATACCTTATATATTATATATAAAAAATGAATTCAAACCAATGTTCTTTCTGCGGAAGAAAAAGAAATGAAGTGCAGATGCTGATTTCCGGTCAGAATGGCTTTATTTGCGAAAACTGTATAGAACAGGCTCATGCAATTGTAAAAGACAGTTCATCAAAAGCAGGATATTCACCTGCAGAAAATATAGACGAACTCAAAAAACCAAAAGAGATCAAAGAATTTCTTGATCAGTACGTAATAGGACAGGATCAGGCAAAAAAGCAATTATCAATTGCGGTTTATAATCATTATAAAAGATTACTTCACGCCCAGGACGAAAACAGGGAAGTTGAGCTGGAAAAATCAAACATTATCATGATCGGTGAAACGGGAACCGGTAAAACTTTATTGGCAAAAACCATCGCAAGAGAGCTTAATGTGCCTTTCTGTATTGTTGATGCCACTATTTTAACGGAAGCCGGATACGTAGGAGAGGATGTTGAAAGTATTCTTTCCAGACTTTTAATGGTCGCAGATTATGATGTGGAAAAGGCGGAAAGAGGAATCGTATTTATCGATGAGATTGATAAGATTGCCAGAAAATCTGATAATCCGAGTATTACAAGAGATGTTTCGGGAGAGGGAGTTCAGCAGGGACTGTTGAAATTGCTTGAAGGAAGTATTGTAAACGTACCGCCTCAGGGAGGAAGAAAACATCCTGATCAGAAATATATTCAGGTAAATACACAAAATATCTTGTTTATTGCCGGTGGAGCTTTTGACGGAATTAAAGAAATCATTGAGCGAAGGATGAACAAGCAGGCCATTGGTTTCAGCTTCGAAAAAATCAATAAAACTGACGAAGAAGAATATATATTAACAAATATTAATGCGATTGACCTTCGTTCTTTCGGATTAATTCCCGAACTTTTGGGAAGATTTCCAATCATTACTTACCTCGATAAACTCACAAAAGAGACGATGGTAAGAATCATGAAGGAGCCGAAAAACTCTATTGTGAATCAATTTATAGAGCTTTTCAAAATGGATGGCACAAATTTGGTATTCACAGATGGCGCGATTGAAAAAATTGTTGAGGAAACTATTGAAAAAGGATTAGGAGCAAGAGGACTTCGCGGAACTACCGAAAAAGTGCTGGAAAACTATATGTTTTCAATAGGTGAAGAAAAGGAAATAATATTAACTGAAGATAATATTTTTGTTAATAAATAAAGAAAATTTTTTTTTCTAGGAAAAAAAACATACCTTTGCAGTTGAGATATTGTATTAACACACAAATAATTATATACAATGAGAAAAAGTTTATTTGCTATTGGTCTATTAGCAGCAGTAGGTTCTGTTCAGGCGCAGAATGTTCTAGTACACGTAGATGACGCTGCTACTACGTATGTGAGTAAAGGTACACTATTATACAGTGGTGGTGGCCTACAAATGAAAGCTACGGGAAAAGTTGAAAATCATGGAAATGTTATGGTTTCCGGATCTGCAACAGATTCTTTTAAAACAATTGATGCTTCTAATGCAGACAAAACAGAAGCTACCGGTGGAGGTAATTTCGTTAACATGCTTAACGAACCTACAGCTTACAATCAGGTAAATCCAAACAGTTCTTCTGCAACACCCGTTTATACTTACGGACAATTATTTATTTCCGGAATTCCACAAACAAACCTTACGGGTATCGTAGATCAGGAATTTAGAGCGGTTAATCATGGTACATACCAACAGGTTGGTATGCCTTTCTATGATAAAACAGCTTCTACATTAAGTACGGAGTTAGGTAAAACTTTCTCTAATGTTAGGTATTCTAAGAATGAGATTCTTACTTGGAATAATGGTACTGTAGTTTCTGAAAATTTCTCTACTTCATCAAAATTAGGAGTAGCTAAACCTGGTACAGCTTATTATATGTTAGGAGGTACTGGTCTGGATGTAAGTAACACTACCAGAATCGTAAAAGGTCGTCCAGTGGCAGATGATGCCGCTACTGCAATTACATTACAAGGAGCAGGAGCGTCCGTTAATTTCGGTACAAACGGTAATTCTACTAACCAATATAATGAGAAGTATAATACCTACGTTCAAGACGGTTTTGAAACTACAGCTTGGCAAGGAAATTATGGTAAAAACTGGTATCAGTTTTCTAATCCATTCTTAACTAATTTAGATTTGTCACAAATTGGTATTAATGAATCGGCTGCCAACGGAGATGGAATTAATTTAACAACTATTCAAGGAGTTAGATTAGAAGTTTCAGGGGTTACAACAACGGCAACAGGTGGTACAGGTTCGACTTCATATAAATTTCTTACATTTACTTCAGGGGTACCTACAGGTGATGTGGACTATATGATGGTAAGACCTATGGGCACTTTCGCAATTAAATTACTTAATAACACTGCTGCTGATTCATTTAATATTGCAAATCTTAGAAGATTCAACTACTACAGTAGAGCGGCAGGAACTGATTATAGTGTTATAGCCAACAAAAATGCAGCTAAAATTGGTACTGTGAAGCAGCTAGGAGTGATTGCTCTTGATGCTAACGGAAAAGAAGTCGGCAGAACTTACTATGTAGTTTATCCTAATGGTACTACAGGTCATTCTGCAACAGAAGCAAAAACTCAGGTAACAGCATCTTCTACAAACCTTGTAGGTACTTTCGAAGAGGCTCTAACAGGTGGTTATGATAATAACTATACAGGTCAGTACTGGTTATATATTAATGAAGCTAACGAAAATAATTTCAAAGGAAAAAATATTAAGTTAGTAAATTATGACATGAATAAAGTTAAATCTTACAAATTCGAAGTTAGAGAAAATGCAGAATTGGTAAGTAACGGAACTCATGCATTATCTTCTGGAATAGGATTTTATTATAAAGCACCAAACGGAACGGCTCAACCGGCTGTACAGGGTGGTGTAGTTCCTGCAAGTGCAGCGGAGTTTGATCTTTATTATGGAGAACCTAGCAATGTTGTGTTGGCAGTTGACACACCAAAAGCTACACCTTCAAGAACAATGGTAGTGTACAATCCAGAAATTACAAACTACATTGTTAGATTCGACCCGAACTGGAAAAAAGCAGATATTGAGGTTTATGATATGAGTGGTAAATTAGTAATCTCTCAGAAAGCAGTTAATACTTCTACAGATTTTGAAATTAAACTTGATGGTAAAGTTAAAAATTCTTATGTAGTAAAAATTGTTTCAGATAAAGGAGAAACTGTTAACACAAAAATCTTAAAATAAAATATATGAAAACTATAAATAAACTAGTATCAGCTCTTTTTCTTTTAGCCGTTTTATTGGTTAATGCACAACCGCCAAATCCAGGTGGTGGTGGTGGTGGTGTAGGTCCGGGAGCGCCGGCTTCGCCAATCGATATGTATGTATATGCATTGGGTATTATAGCAGTAATGTTTATTGCTTTCTTTACAAAAAAATATTCAAGCAATAAAATATAAAATTTTATGAAAATAATATTAAACTCTCTGTTTACTCAGAGAGTTTTTTTATTTTTACGATATGAAAAAGATTTATATAATTTCAGCGTTATTAGCTGCATTTTCTATACAGGCTCAGTTTACTGTTACGATTCAGACGCCGCCGGATTTCAAAGATCAAGATGCGATTCTATATACTTTAAATGGTTCTAAGGATATCATTGTATCGAAAGAGCAAAGTAAAAATAATACCTGGACTTTTAAGTATCCGAAAAATTATATGGGAATGATGAAAGTCTATTTCCCAAGTTCAAACAATACATTCAATTTTATTTCTGAAAATAAGAACGTAAACGTTAAGCTTGAAACTCAAACCAATAAAATTAAAAATGTGGTTTACCTGGATGAGGCGAACGACATTATGAGCAAAATTCAGGAAGGTTCTCAGAAAAAAGAATTGATTCTACCGGCATTATCCCAAATCAAAGAATATTATAAAGATGATACAGAATTCGGAAAAGCTCTTAAAACAGAAATCGGCAGGCTTTCCGGCGGGTTAAGCGGAGTTGACCAGACTCAGCATCCATTCATCTATTATTACAATACAAATTACAATAAATACCTTTCTAATGATGCCTCTAAAAAGGTAAATCAGGAGGAGATTATTACTTTTATTGATAAGTCTAATGACATGCTGGAAACCTCATCATTATTGAGACCTATTTTGGTCGGATATCTTAATTCCGGCGGAAATACTAATGTTACCGCTTCTGTAGATAAGCTTTTAGATAGATTGAAGGTAGAAACACCAAGAGGACAGGTGGTTTTATCTGAGCTGATTGATATTTTTGATGTCTATGAGATGGCAGATTATAAAAATAAATATCTTAACCTTGCCAAAGACCTTAAATGCACCATTACAGACAGATTAGCTTCTACTTTAAAGTCTAATGCCAATGTAGAAATGGGAGCTGCTTTTCCTAACTATAAATTCCAGACACCGGTAAATACGACTGCAAAATCACTTTACGATATCAAAGCTGATAAAAAAGTTGTGGTATTCTGGTCTTCTACCTGCTCACACTGCGAAAGTGAACTTCCTCAATTATTGGCAAAATACAACGATTTGAAAGCCAAAAATGTTCAGGTAGTAGGATTATCATTGGATGTTGACAAAGATTCCTATACTAAAAAAATCTCTGCATTTCCATGGGTAAACGACTCGGAATTGAGAGGATGGAATAGTACTTATGTAGATACCTACAATGTTCATGCAACTCCGACGTATTTTATTTTAGATGCTAACAATAAGATAATCAGTAAACCAGACCATGTTGGCGATGTTCTGGAATATTTTAAGTTAAAATAAATTTGGTGGTAGCGAATATTTTCCTATATTTGCACCACGAAAACGGCGAGGTAGCTCAGGTGGTTAGAGCGTTGGATTCATAACCCAAAGGTCACGGGTTCAAATCCCGTCTTCGCTACAAAATAAGAAAACCGAAACATACTTGTTTCGGTTTTTATTTTTCTATAGATTTCCTGTTTTAGCTTTGATATCCTAGCAGTTTTCTCATTTGATAGAAAAATCTCTCGATTAATCTTAAAT
>CBFGVN010000204.1:0-6124 GCA_965651845.1 uncultured Chryseobacterium sp.
TGCAACTTCAATAGTTCCCTTTAGGATTGCACCACCACTCAAAGCAGCGCCAACACCTCCCGCAGGTGCACCAACACCTGTTGATGAAGCACCTCCCGAAACTGCTAATCCTGCCGTACCACCTCCAATACTTGTACCTCCGTCTACTGCCATAATAGCACTTAATGCTATAGAAGCTCCGTGTCCATTATTTACGCCATCTCTATACTCTTTCGAATTAACAGCATATTTATTACGAAGGTTTGTTCCCAGTATATTGTCGGTTACGGTAAGTGCAAAACCTTTCAAATGCTGGCAACAATTCTCCACCGTCTCTTCCGGTGCGTTTCCGTCGGGATCTGTAAACTTAATAGGGTTATTTAGCCCAAAAGCATAAGGCGAAATATATGGCATTTCCTCAGCCTTCGCATCTATCTGCCCGAATCGTTCAGTATCCTGCCAGTAGAGACGTGCCTCAAAATCATAAGCCCCGAATTCCTGCAATTCTTTCTTTCCGAACTTGTAATTTTTAAAACTACTTTGTCCGAAATAGGCATTACCTGTTTTCAGGTGATTCATCCCGAATGGGTAATAATCGTTGTTACTGTAAAAGATTAGCATATCAAATGATACGCTAATCTAAAATTGCATTTACTTTACAGGTAATTGATAAGACAGAATTTTTTGGATTTCTTCACTACCATTTATTTTAAATTTTAATTTTCCTTTAAAGATTGCATTTTTATCAATAATAATACGAGGACTGTCTTCCTTATCAGTTATTACTATATCCTTATCAATAATGACATCTTTATACATTCCTTCCTGAATTGAAACTCCCACTTCGGTTCTAATAACAACTCCTCGCACTAATTCTTTCTTAGTTGACAATTGATGTACAAGAATATGTAATTGAAAATAACTTGTTGTAAACTCGCAGATCAAACTAATTTCAAGATCATCTTTTTTGAAGCGCTTCTTTTTATGAAGCCATTCATTTTTGCATCCGCCCTCTTTAAATTGATTTATTAAATTTAAAAGAATTTCAATAGGGATTGACTTGTATTCTGATGCTTTTCTAAATCCCTGTTCTAATAACTCTAGGTAATAGGTGCAATTTTCGGTCCCTTTTATTTGTTTGTAACGCTTCTTATCGAAAGGCAAACTAACCTCTAGTACATCACCAGCTACAATAGTAGTCGGCTTCACCTGAAACTCTGTTGGAGAAACGGCAATCATCTTAAATGTACCATCAGTTTTAAACTTATATTTCCTTATAGCTCTTGAAAAATAGTCATCTAAAAAATTTGTACTTTTTTGAAATTCATAACGTAAGTCATTTTCATTTTCAATATAATCATTGTAATCTAATCCTAAATGTATGTAATATAAATTCATTAGTTATTGTGGTTTTGGTCTATTATGTATTCTTGGGTTAATAGTGCTTTTATATTTATTGGTAAGTTCCTTTTCCGCTTCCAGTGCTTTTGTTCTTGCTCCCGCACCTGCAGGAATTTTCTTTAAAATTTTAGATGTATAATTTCCACCTTGTTTATTTAATTTGTTAACCTGTTTAGTTGCTCTATATGAAGTTCCTGCTCGTGAAATTTTGCCTCCACTTATTCCAACTTTTTCAACACCTTTACTTGCCTCATTAACAATTCCATACACATGTTGAGCTTTAGTACTTGCTTTTGAATTTCCATTAGCTGTTTTTACAGCGGTTTTAATTTCCTCAAGACCTTTTAAAGCAGGAGCCTTTCCTCCTTGCGTCATCAACATTCCTTGCGGTCCACCTGCTGCCGCTAAACCAATTGTAGCTAAATCTCCTAGTGTGTTTACAACTTTTTCTTTTCCTGTTTCTTTTGGGACACCTTTTAACAAAACAAGTCTTCCCATTTCATCAACAACATACTTATTTCTTATTTTGTCTCCTGTTACAACATTAACTCCTCTACCAAACAAATTAGAAACAGATGCACGAACACTATTAACTCCCCCTGCAATCATACTTGCAAACTCCATTGGATCAGATGGTAAACTTGAACTTGAAGGAGGATCTGCTTCAAATACATCCAATGGTGCATTTCCATCAGGATCAATAAATTTAATCGGATTATTAAATGCATAATTATATGGCGACCATTCCGGAAACTCCTCGCTTATCGGATCTGGACTTAACCAACGTACATCATCATCCATATAAAATCTAGCCCCAAAGTCGTAGAATCCTGTCTCTTGCAATTCTTTTTTTCCGAACTTGTAATTTTTAAAACTGCTTTGCCCGAAGTAAGCATTCCCTGTTTTCAGGTGATTCATCCCGAACGGGTAATAATCATTATTATCAACAATGGTAAGAACTCCTGTGCTGTTTCTTGCGAAACTTACCCTTATATTTCCTAAGTGGTCTTTGTACTGGTAAATATATTGATTTTTTATATAATCATAAAACCCTTCATCCGTTGGAAAAAATTGCAGATCAGGAGTTTTTGTAGATGTAAGAGTTCCCGTCCATGTATCACCTATTGGCTGGATCACCGGATCTGAAATTTCGACAGGTGTAAAAGCTTCCGGTTCGTACGCTCTTGACATCCTGCTTTCTGAACCACCGCCGCTATTGCCGCATACCAGGTTGAAATACTGGAATCCGTCTAAGTAATCCGTAATTTCCTTTGCTGAGGTTGTCCCACCGATACCAATAGATGTTTTCGTGGTTTCCTTTCTTACTTTTGTTCCGTCTGCACGGTATTTTGTGGCAATATCTGTTGTCAATTGACCGAAATTGATATTAACAGAATTCGGAAGATTCAAATAATTATAACCGATTCCTGCAATGCTTTTATCGATCATGTTTTTCATGTTCCCGTTTACATCATATTCAATCGGGTTTCCTGCCGTTCCTTCATATCCTGTGCTGTTTCCACTGTTATCCTGTATTGTAATAGCCTGATTTCCTGAGTACGTATAATTAAGGTTATCAATGACTGTTGCGGTATTGCTTCCGTATTCCATAACAGATGTCCTGTACAGATTTGAGATGTTCCCGTTGGGATCATAGCTCAAGGATTCCGTGTTTTCCTTGCTGTAAGGATTGTTCGGGTTCTGGTAAAATCCTGCCGTCAATCGGTCTAATCTATCATACGAATAACCGTATCTTTTCGGGGTAAGCGACGGGTTTACACCTATGGTTTCAATGGCTCTCCAATCTATCTCAGCAATATTCCCGTTGTATTTAGGAAGTACATTCTTTCCTGAGAACTGCACCGGATCAGGATTTTCGATTCCGTCTCTGTTGGTATATTTAATTTTATATGAAAATAATTTTCCGTTTAAATCAGAAACACCCATCTGGTTTTTGTTCACATCGGTAAGCCATCCACGAATATTATAATCATAATCGATACTCTGTAAAGGTGCAGAACCCGCCACAGAACCGACTTTCTTATTCGTGAGCTGAGAAAGGTCATTGTAGCTGTTTTCGGCAAGTAATTCCTCCGGATTATTGTCTACCTGATGGAAATGCTTTAAAAGCCTGTTCTGGTTGTCATATACAAATCTTTCCTGTACGGTTACTCCGGTTTCTCCTTGTTTTCTGAGATGATACGTATTTTCTTTTTGAGGAATTCCTGCAAAATCAAGCTCGGTTTCAGTTTTTGTGTAACCTCCTAAATGATTAATGGTATGGGTTGAAATAAGCCTTCCCATCGAATCGTAATAATTGTAGGCTTTCGTCCAGTTGTTGTCTTCAATATTCTTTACATACGAAGACGTTAAAACGCCGTTTGTGGAAGCATCATTACTGGCGTTTAATGTCTGAGGGAGTACATACTGCCCTAAAATAGTTTGAGGAACTGCCGGAGCTTCAGACGGATAGGTGTCGTAATAATTTACCGTTAAAAGAGTTATCCCAGCCGAAGGAAAAGCTAAATTCCTGTAGTATAAATTCGTACCGCTTAGGGCAATAGGGTTTGTAATTCGCGTTTCATTATTTAATGAGCTGGTTGTAATAGTGTTTACCTGATTCTGTATCGCCTGCCTTGTATCAGCATTAGGATAAAACCCTGTATACACAACACGTCCCGACTCATCGTACTTATTGAAAATCCAGCCTTTGGAATTAAAGTTGTTATTTACGGTTCTTAAGAGTCCATCCTGCGTTAACACCAGCCTATCCTGTTTGTCGTAGACAGAATACTCCCAGTCTTTATTGGGTAGTTTCTTCTCAACTTCCCTATCAAGTCCGTCGTAACGATATTGATAACAGAGTCCGTTTAAAACAACATCTGTAATCGTGTTATTGTTCTGTTCAATTTGTTTTACCGCTTTTGGAGGAATGATAAAAGCCTGCTGGTTATATTCGTTAAAAACATAATAGGTATCAATATTCTGCGTTCCGTCATTTTTACGGATGAGTACCGTTTGCCCTCTTCCGTTTTGATACTGAATTACAGCATTCCCGTCTTCATCGGTGACGGTATTTTTATACAATGTCCCTGCCGGATAATAACCGGAGTTCGCAGAAGATACAGACAACGCAGAAACAGTGTTTGAAATACCATTTACTGTACTCGTAGAGGTCGTTGTAACAAACGCTTTAACTTCCAATACTGTATTGGCTTCATATTTAAATTTCTGCGTTTTCCCGGAACTCATTTTCCATGCTTCACCAGGATTTGCCTGTTGCAAAACCCTGTCTAATGGTGAATTTTCAATTTCCTTTTCTGCAAAGGCATTGGATACCCCGTAATAAGAATTCGCCGTGCTTTCGTTCGTTATCCCTGTATGGATCAGTGAATTTTGGGTAGCCACCGGAACAGGGAGTATATTTTTAGTCTGTCTCCCGAATCCGTCATAAGTGACAGGAGTCACCAAATCTTTTCCGGTAGGCGTAGCTTTGACATTAATAATCTGTTTAGCCCTTCCCAGTCCGTCGAAATAGGTAATAGTTTCTGATTTCTTCGTACAATCATCGTTCAGGCAAGTGATAGACTGCACATAATTATCATTAGACTGCGCATAACTCATTCCTGCGACCATCAAGCCGAGTAATGATAATGCTTTCGTTATAATATATTTTTTCATATCTGTGATTATTGTTTGTATTGGTAGTTATTCTTTTTAACCGTTTTTATAATATCTGTTCCTGAAGTATTTTTTATCCTGATATTTCCATCTTTCAGCCTTCCGAATGAATCGTAAACAAAGGTTTCCCTGATTCCTGAAGGCGGTGTAATGCTGGTTACCCCTATTAATGGATCATACGTATAGGTCGCGATTTTCTTTCCTGCTAATGCGGATTCTTTTCTAAAATTGTTGAGTGCAGTTAATAACAAACCTTCTTTTGTAGAATCTGTAGCATCTTCATTGGAAGCCGAGACAATCGATGAGGTTGTAGATAAAGCTGTAATTTGATCGTAAGTCATTCCTTCAACTTTTGCAATCGGCTGGGTTTTATTATATCCCCAGACTATGGCAACAGGAATACCGTCTTTGGTAGTGTACTGAACAATATTTCCCTTATCATCATACTTGTCAAAAGTCACATCTGTGGATGAGGTGTTACTCAAAACATCATACGATTTTACGGATAGCGGCAAAACCAAGTTTCCTGTTGGTGTGCTCGGAATAAATGTCGGGTAAATTGTTTCCTCTTTATTTATTGTTTTCGTAACACTTCCTGTTGTCTGGGTTTCCGTCTTTTCTAAAGGAATTTCTACCATATTTTTATCAATCATGAGCTGGTTGCCTTTCTCATGAGCGTAGCTGTAACTAGTTTCGTTTACAACAGCATCGGGCTGAATATTTTTTTCTTTGGTGATTCCAAAATGTAGCGGGTTATTGTAGAAATACTGCGTTTCTGTTTTAATCGGATTAAGCCCGTTTGTATCATATTCAAAGACTTTTTTAGAAGACAAATAGTTAAACTCGCTTCGTGTCTGGTAACTGTTTACCGAATAAGAATTCTGATCCGGCATCTGAGTTCCGTCGGAGGTATCGGTGTCCGTAATTCTTTTATACAACTTTCCTACAAAATTGTCTACCTCTTTATCATAAACAGGATTTCGGGAATATAGATATTCCTCTGATCTGAGGGTAATAAACCCTGTCCCTTCTTTTCTTATCGTATTCTTTTTTAATGGATTCC
>CBFGVN010000205.1:0-6087 GCA_965651845.1 uncultured Chryseobacterium sp.
GGGCTAGGGTTGCAGTCATCAATAGAAATTATGTTATTAAAAAGTACATTTGCCTTCTCAACTTTCTTGGCTTTTCCACCAAAATCAATTATATTTGTTTATAATGAACGACGAACAATTATTCCTGCTCATTGGCAAGGCAAAGGAAAAAGACCAGAAAGCTCAGACCAAGCTCATCAACATCTTTTGGGTTGATGTTTTTTCTTTTGTAATGAAAAAAGTGAAGGATGAAAATGATGCAGATGAAATTACGGTGAATGTTTTCTCAAAAGTTTTGTCGAAACTGGATATGTATGATCCCCATTTTCAGTTTAAAACTTGGGTTTTAACGATAGCTCAGAATACCATTATCGATTTTTGGAGAAGAAAGAGCCGCGAAAATCAGGATCCTACCGAAAATTTAGATGAAGTAAAAAATCAGTTTGCAAAATCTCCGGAAGAATTAATGATTTCCGCAGAAGAACAAAAGAAAATTATCAAAACTATTGAGTCTTTAGATGCTAACTATCAGGATATTATCAAATTAAGATTTTTTGAGGAAAAGAGCATCAAAGAAATCGCCGAAGAACTGGGAATTTCCGTTGCGAACACCAAAGTCCGTGTAATGCGCGCCAAAAAAGTATTGGCCGAATTATTGAAAAATAATGAGTTTGAAGATAATTAATTTTGAAAAATATTCACAAGAATTATCTACCATTCTCTTTGTCATTCCGTAGGAATCCAGGCTTACTTATTAGAAATTGACTTATATAAATCTTTGTTTAGATTCGTCCGGAATGACAAGAGAATGCTAGTTTACCCTTAATCTCAATTACAAATAAACGGTCTCCTTAGTTTTTGGAAGCACGATTTCTATTCGTTCCTTTTGATTTCTATTTTGAAGATTAATTTTCACTCCTTTTTTAATGAAAGTTTCTTTTTGAGATTTACCATATTCGTCTGTGTTTTCAACTTCTTTTTCAAAATTGAGCTGGCCGGTAGATAAGTTGAAATCCACTTCCGTCCAATATTCTTCCGGTTTTCCGTACGATGAAGAGTAGCCGATCAGTTCAAAATGCCCATTCTGAAATCTGTATTTATCTGTGTATCCCCATTTCCAGCTGCTTCCGCCGTATTGTGAAATCATTAAAATTCCTTTTTCGATTTTGGTATCACCGTAAGGATCACCCATCATTCCACCGCTGTTGCTTTCAAGAACGGCATTTCTGGATTTTTCTAAGATTTTCCATTTTCCGTTAAAATTTTTCAGAATCTGAATTTCGCGGATGCTTCCGAAATCGGTCGTATCTTTTGTGTTGTACACAATTACTTTTTCGGGGATGTTGTCACCGTCCAAATCGCCGTCAACCGTTTCAATAACTTCCGAACCTGCCGGCTGAAACTCCTTTTGAGCAAAACAATAGGTGTTGAAAATAACGGTTAAAAGGCAAAATATTGTTTTCATTCATAAAATTTGAATTTTAAAATTACAAAATTATGTGTTTCATCAATATTGGTCTTTGATTGTTTCGATAAAAAATTCACTAACTTTGAACCTCAATTTGAGAAATAAATGGAAAATCTAGTTCAAGATACTACCGTTCAAAAACCAAAATGGATCCGTGTAAAACTTCCGACAGGAAAGAATTACAGAGAACTGAGAACTTTGGTTGATAAATATAAATTAAATACAATTTGCCAAAGCGGGAGCTGCCCGAATATGGGAGAGTGTTGGGGAGAAGGAACAGCAACTTTCATGATTTTAGGGAACATCTGTACCAGAAGCTGTGGATTTTGCGGCGTAAAAACCGGAAAACCGCTCGATGTAAACTGGGACGAACCTGAAAAAGTGGCGCGCTCGATCAAATTAATGAAAATCAAACACGCAGTTCTGACTTCAGTAGACCGCGATGATTTGAAAGACATGGGTTCCATTCTTTGGGCTGAAACGGTAAATGCCGTAAGAAGAATCTCTCCGGGAACAACAATGGAAACTTTAATTCCGGATTTTCAGGGAATTACAAAGCATATTGACAGATTGGTGGATGTAGCTCCGGAAGTGATCTCCCACAATATGGAAACGGTAAAACGTCTCACGAGAGAAGTGAGAATTCAGGCAAAATATGAAAGAAGCCTTGAGGTTTTAAGATATTTGAAAGAAGCCGGGCAAAGAAGAACAAAAACGGGTGTAATGCTTGGTTTGGGTGAAACAAAGGATGAAGTTTTCCAGACGATTGAAGACATCAGAAATGCCAATGTGGATGTGATAACTTTAGGACAATATTTGCAGCCGACTAAGAAACACCTTCCCGTAAAAAAATTCATCACTCCGGAAGAGTTTGATGAGTTTGGAGATTTTGCAAGAAGTTTAGGTTTCAGACATGTTGAGAGCTCACCTCTTGTAAGAAGTTCTTACCACGCAGAAAAACATATTCATTAAAAATATAAATCGCTTCAATTTTTGGAGCGATTTTTTTTATCATTGCGAAAGTTTACGAACGATGAAGCAGTCTCTAAACAAGTAGTCGTTTGGTTTGTCATTCCGTAGGAATCTAGGCTTTATTTGTTAAAAAATAAAATTATAAATCTGTGTTTAGATTCCTACGGAATGACAAAAAGAAAAAGAAATAAAAAAGAATTAATTATTCAACCTTACTCAAATGCTTTTTCTTAAATGCAGAAGGCGTTTCCCCGATATATTTTTTAAATAATTTATTAAAATAAGAAAGGCTCTCAAAACCTACCAGAAAGCAGACATCCGTTACACATTCGTTTTGCAGAAGCAGTAATTTTGCCTGATTGATTCTGTAGTTATTCACAAAATCTGTGAAAGTCATATTAGTTTGCTTTTTAAAATAACGACAGAAAGCAGGGGTGCTTAAATTCACATTTTCAGCAATGATATTTACATTCGGGTTTTTATCGTAGTTTTCGTGGATATAATCGTAGATGGTTCCCATTCTGATCTTATCATTCAGGAACCATTTTATTCTGGTGTCTTCATTGTTTAATTCTTTCACCTCGGTTGAGCTAGCGAGAATCTGTAAAACTTCAATTAAGCCTATAAAAGATTCGAAAGAATTTTTATTTCTGATGGAGCGAAGCTTTTCAACCACTTTTGTTTTTGTTTCACCGGAGAAGGATAAGCCGAGATAAGAACGTTCCAGCAGTTTCTTAATGTTTTCAAATTCCGGAATGGGAAAGATCAGTTCCTGAAGAAAGTTTTCACGCATTTGCAGAACAAGCTGTTTACATTCTGTCTGGATTTTATAATCAAAATTAAGATGCGGAACATTGGAACCGATCAGAAGCAAATCACTTTCCTTGAAATCAGAAATATTTTTTCCGACGTGCCGGATTCCGTTTGAAGCTTCTACGTAAACGAGCTCAATTTCAGGGTGATAATGCCAGAAAAAACAATTTTTCAGGGATGGTGAAAATAGCTTGAAAGATTTTCCTTCTTCAAATTCTATGATTTCTTTCTGGATTTTCATATGTTCTGTTTTAATTGAATTTTAATTTAAAAATAATTAAAAAGGTTAATACAGAGCAAATATAGATCATTAAAGTTAAAGTATAAGTGATTATTTCTATCGAAATTTGCATTTGAAAAAGGAAAATTAATATTCACTTTTTTATAATCAATAAGGGAACTTTAAAATGAAGATAGATAAACGAATTATACCATTAGCCATCGGTGGTCTGGGAATCGGAACAACAGAATTTACCGTAATGGGATTACTACCCGATATTGCAAGATCCTTGCAAATTTCAATCCCGGAAGCAGGTCACCTGATTTCCGCATATGCTTTGGGTGTAGTTATCGGAGCTCCGATTCTGATCGGATATTCCGTAAAATTTCCACCTAAAAAAGTTCTGATTGCATTAATGATGATTTTTACTCTGTTTAATGCCTTATCTGCCATTGCACCGGATTACACGACAATGTTAATTATTAGGTTTCTGTCGGGGCTTCCTCACGGAGCATTTTTTGGAGTGGGAACCGTAGTTGCAACGAGAATGGCTGGAAAAGGAAAGGAAGCTTTTTATATTTCATTGATGTTTACAGGGCTTACCATTGCTAATCTTGCGATGGTTCCTTTGGTGACGTATATCGGGCATACATTCCATTGGAGGTGGTATTTTGCGATTGTGGCTGTGATCGGTTTATTTGCTTTATTATTTTTAAAACTTTGGCTTCCCGTTTTAGAAACGAATCAGGATGCTCATTTTATGGAAGAGCTGAAATTTCTTAAAAGAAAACAGGCTTGGTTTGTTTTAATGATTACGGCTATTGGTTTTGGCGGGCTTTTTACCTGGTTCAGTTATATTACACCTTTAATGACGATAATTGCAGGAATTAAAGAAAGCCAGATGGCTTATGTAATGATCCTTGCAGGAGGCGGAATGGTTGTCGGAAATCTGGTAGGAGGATATGTATCGGATCGGTTGAGTCCTGAAAAAACCTGTGTTTTATTACTTTTTTTGATGATGATATCTTTAGCGGGTGTATTTTTCCTTTCGGAATATCAGAATATTGCTTTGGCTCTTACTTTCATTTGCGGGGCGTTATCTATGTCTGTATCAGCACCAATTAATATTATGATGATGAAGGCGGCACCCAAAAGTGAAATGATGGCAGCCGCATTTATGCAGGCCGCTTTTAATATTGCCAATGCAATGGGCGCTTTTCTGGGAGGAATTCCTTTGGAATATGGGTTTTCATTCAATTACCCCTCATTAGTAGGAGTGGGAATGACGTCAATTGGACTTATCATTGCCTTAAGATACAAATATTTATACGGATCACAAGCGATTGAAGAAGAAGAGATGGTAACGGAATGCATATCATGTGATCAATAAGAAAACGGCTGGCTCATTCGAGCCAGCCGCTTCTTTTAATTAGTTAGAATTTAAAAACACAGCCGCAAACGCTCATTTTGCCTTCTACAACTGTTGTCCATTGTCCGTTCCATGTGCCTCCGTAAGATGCACAGATAGCCGGACAAATTGCTTTAGCATCTTCGTTGCTCCAGATCGAGCCGGCCAAGACGTCTAAAGTATATTCTGAGCTTCCTATTGGCTGGGTATTCAACTCAACTTCGATTACGCTCATTTGTCCTTCAACAATGGTAGTCCATTGCCCTGTAAACTTTCCTAAATGTGCCGCCGCAATACGTGGGCCTAATTGTTGTGCTTCGTCATTGCTCCAAAGTGGTCCTGCAATGATGTTAATTTTGAATGTTGACATGGTATTAAATTTTTAGTTTGGTTAACAATACAAATGTAATCACCATTTTGGGAAATAAATGCAGTGAAATGTACTAAATTTTTTATTAAGTGTTTATACGTAATTTGCTGATATTTAATTATATAAAAAAATAAAGACTGCCCAAGGACAGTCTTTATTTTCTTTGTGATAAGTTGATTAAGCTTCCACTTCATTTCCGTTTTTGCACCAATACAGTGCGTTATAAAGATTTTCTTTAGGAAAAGATTTGAATTCTCCGGGCATCAGAACACTAAAAATATCAGTGAATTTCTGTACGCCCTCTTTGTCTGTAACAATAGCGGTCCTGTTCCACTTTGCTAAGTTTTTTAATCCTAAAAGCACATCCTCCAACCATGCTCCCATCGTAAAGTTATCCAGATCGGTATCCAGATACAGCAGATAATTCAGTTCGTTGAACTGGTCTACTTTTTCTTTTACTTTAGGAATTACAAGGTTCTCAAAATCTTCTTTTGTTACTTCTCCCGTTGCATTGAAAGCCGCAACATTTTCCGGAGCTTCTGGAATAATCGTTATCATATCTTTATATTTTAGTGTGGTTGATTGAAAATCAGACAACAAAAATTAAACCATTATTTAACTTTTTGTGAATGAAAAGGCGCAATTATTGTTTATTTTGAGGAAAATATTTACTATGGATCTTAAATCAAATGAACCTTTCTGGCTTTTGAAAAACGGTTTGATTGCTTCATATCCATCTCTAAAATCCAATGAAGAATGTGATGCGCTGATCGTCGGAGGCGGAATTACGGGAAGTTTAATTGCTCATCAAATGGTTACGGATGGCTATCAAACAATTCTTATAGATAAACGCGAAC
>CBFGVN010000206.1:0-6078 GCA_965651845.1 uncultured Chryseobacterium sp.
AAAAGTGTTAATCATGATTCACGGAAGGGGAGGAAGCGCACAGGATATTTTAAGCTTATCACAGCATTTAAATGTGAAAGATTATGCCTTATTAGCTCCTCAAGCGACCAACGGAACCTGGTATCCTTTTTCGTTCATCGCTCCGGTTGAGCAAAACGAACCGTGGTTGTCATCTGCTGTTGAAACGGTTGGAAAGACGGTTCAAACTGCTTTGAATGCAGGAATTAAAGCTGAAAACATTTACTTTTTCGGATTTTCGCAGGGCGCCTGTCTTACGTTGGAGTTCTTAGCGAGAAATGCTCAAAAGTTCGGTGGAATGGCGGCGATTATTGGTGGTGTTATCGGTGAAAAAATCAATCGTGAAAATTATAAAGGCGATTTTGCGCAGACTCCGATTTTCCTGGGAACAAGCAATCCTGATTTTCATGTTCCGGTGGAAAGAGTGTATGCAACGGCTAATATTTTAAAAGAAATGAATGCCGATGTAACGGAAAAGGTTTACGCGAATTTCGGGCATTCTATCAATCAAGAGGAAATCGAATTGGCGAATGCATTGATTTTTAAATAATTTAAACACAAATCGACACGAATATTTTCACAAATAATACAATATTGGATTTAATAGGAACGGGCTTTAGCCCGTTTAAACAAATAAAATAAATCGATTGGCTTTAGCCAAAACAAAAAAATGAAAATAACAAGAATCTTCAGTGACGAAAAAGGCGAATCTCATTTTGAAGATGTAGAAATTCCTTTAATTGATCAAGGTGAAATCGGTTTTTTATCAGAAGACATTGATGTTAAAAAGCTACAGTTCAGAAGGGTTTCCGCAGATTATGATTACGATTTTCATCACGCTCCACAAAAACAGTATATTATATTGCTGGACGGCGGCGTGGAAATAGAAACTTCACTTGGTGAGATCAGGCAATTTCAGACCGGAGAAATTCTTTTGGTTGAAGATATTTCAGGTAAAGGACATAAAACGAAGAACCTGGAAAAGCGGGAGAGAATGTCTTTGTTTATTCATGTTTAAATTAATTTTAATGAGCTATTAAAGAAAAAGACTTATTTCGTTATTTTATTCCAGGTAATAACACACCCTTAGCTGAGTGAAACGCCTTTGCGAACAAAATAAGCAGAAAGAATTAACAAAAAACCTAGCGTCTTCGCGTTAAAACTAGAACAACCAACAACAATCAAACCTATGAAAACACTAAACTTTCTCGTCATTGGAAAAAATCAAGAGATCCTTGACGTGTTAAAAAGAATCATCGAAAATAATGAAGGCTGGAAGGCCGAAATTCAGAGCGATGAAAATTTTTGTTATGACTATATTAAAGAAAATCAGGTAGATATTGTGCTGTTGAGCTCCGGATTAGAAGAACAATTTGAAAAAGATATGAAAGTTTTTTGTGAAAATTTAAATAAAGAAGTGAAGGTTATTGACCATTACGGAGGAGGAAGTGGGCTGTTGAAGAACGAAGTTTACGCACTTTTTCCTAATTTGCAGTCTTAAACTGCAATTTATGTCTGAAAACATCATCGAAAACGTAACACGATTCATCAACCTTAGCGAAAATGAAGAAAAATTTTTCACGGATTTGCTGACACTGCAGACTTTTCCTAAGAAAACTGTTCTCTTGAGAGAAGGAGAAATTTGCCAGTTTGAAGGATATATCCAAAAAGGTTGTGTGAGAGTCTATTACCTTGATGATAACGGTTTTGAGGTGACTATTTTATTTGCGATTGAAGATTGGTGGATCAGTGATATTGCTTCATTTCAGGAGCAAAAACCATCCAGACTATATATTGAAACTTTGGAAGATTCTGAAATTTATATGCTGAATCCGACAACCAAAGAAAAATTATTAACTGAAATTCCAAAATTCGAAAGAGTTTTCAGAATGTTGGTACAAAGAAACCTTTCCACTTTACAAAACCGTTTGGTGAATACTATTTCAAAAACCGCATCAGACCGATATTTGGAGTTTATAAAAGTTTATCCATCTATTCCGCAAAGAGTTGCGCAATATTATATTGCTTCTTATCTCGGAGTTTCTAAGGAATTTGTGAGTACCATCAGAAAACGTCTGGCTTCAAAAGAGAAATAATTTACCATAACATATGCAAATTCCCTTGATTGGAGGAGTAGCGGAAATTCAAAGAATTTTTGACGAGTGGTTTAAACATACATGTTAAGAAATTTCCAAGTCCTGAACTTTTGTTTCAAGACAAAAGAAAAAGTAATTTATTAAACTAGTTAAATGCACAGCAATTTCCAACACCCTAAATTTGTCCTACCAAAACAAATAAACAACTCATAGATATGGACCGAAAAGATTTTTTAAAGAAGGGATTACTGGGAACCGGGATGTTTGTGGCATCAGCTTCACTAGGCAACGCAATGAAAAATGAGATCGACGAAATAGAACCGTTGGAACCTATCGGATACAATCATTTACCCAATCCCGATTCGAAAATTAAAGACAATTCTGTGATTCACAAAGCGGATTCCAGAGGAAAGGCGGATCATGGATGGTTGGTAAGCAATCATACGTTCAGTTTTGCGAATTATTACAATCCTGAAAGAATGCATTTCGGTGTGTTGAGGGTTTTAAACGATGATAAAGTTGATCCGGGAAGAGGCTTCGGAACACATCCTCACGATAATATGGAAATCATCAGTATTCCGTTGGAAGGTGACCTGGAACACAAGGATAGCATGGGAAATTCTGCCATTATCAAAAGTGGAGATATTCAGGTGATGAGCGCCGGAACAGGAATTATGCACAGCGAATTCAACAAAAACCAGGATCAGTTGGTAAAATTCCTTCAAATCTGGGTCTATCCGAACAAAAGAAATGTCACTCCAAGGTACGATCAGATCACACTTGACAAAACAAAAAGCAAAAATAAATTCCAGCAAATCCTTTCTCCAAACTCTGATGATGAAGGAGTTTGGATCCATCAGGATGCCTGGTTTCACTTAGGGAATTTTGAAAATAATATTGAAACCCAATATCAGATCAGGAAAAAAGGAAACGGTGTCTATGCTTTTATCATTAAAGGAAGCGCAGAAATCGAAGGTCAGAAACTCGACGAAAGAGACGGTTTCGGGGTTTGGGATATTTCAGATATACAGATTAAAACAACATCAGAAAACACAGAAATCCTTTTAATGGATGTTCCCATGACGATGTAATAAGATATAGTAATGAACCTTGTTTCATAATTATTGTTGGTGAGCTCCCTTTTTTAAGGGGGCTTTTTGTTTAAAACAGATAAAATGTAATGGCTTAAAAAATATTTTCATAACATCCAAACTATCAACCATCAATTGACATCTCTCAACTAAATTAGCAAAATCCAAAAAAAATCCCGATTTTTGCTCCCCCTTTCAATAATTCCGAAATTCATGAAACTTTGTATTGCCGAAAAACCAAGTGTTGCCAGAGATATCGCCAAAGTATTGGGTGCTACAACGCCCAAACAGGGCTATATGGAAGGAAACGGCTATTGTGTAACATGGACTTTCGGACACCTTTGTACCCTTAAAGAACCCCACGATTACGGTCCGCAATACAAATCTTGGAATTTGTTTTTGCTTCCCATCATTCCTAATAATTTCGGGATCAAATTAATTCCCAACAAAGGCGTTGAAAATCAGTTTAAAGTCATTGAAAAATTGGTGGAAGAATGTGAGGAAGTCATCAATTGCGGGGATGCCGGACAGGAGGGAGAGCTGATCCAGAGATGGGTGCTGCAGAAGGCAAAATGCAACAAGCCGATTCAGCGTTTGTGGATTTCTTCCCTTACCGAAGAAGCGATTAAAGAAGGCTTTGCAAGCTTAAAACCTGCCGAAGATTATAAAAATCTCTATCTCGCAGGAAATGCAAGAGCGATTGGTGACTGGTTATTGGGAATTAATGCAACCCGGCTTTTTACAAAGAAATTCGGTGGAAATAAAGCAGTTCTTTCGATTGGAAGAGTACAGACTCCTACGCTGGCAATGCTTGTTCAGCGTCAGAAGGAGATTGATGCTTTTACGGTGGAGGAATATTGGGAACTGAAAACCAAATACCGTGACGTAATTTTCAATGCTGCAATCGACCGTTTAAAAACGTTAGAAAGAGCTGAAAAAGGCCTGGAATATTTAAAGGAAAACCTTTTCGAAATTGTTTCTTTCGAAATTAAAGAAGGAAAAGAAAAGAATCCGAGATTGTTCGATTTGACCGGACTTCAGGTAGAAGCCAACAAAAAATACGGCTACTCAGCGGAAAATACTTTAAATTATATTCAAAGTCTTTACGAGAAAAAGCACGTGACTTATCCTCGTGTGGATACGACCTATCTATCCGAGAGTTTATATCCGAAAATTGAGGGAATTCTCAGAAAAATGACTTTCTATCAGGATTTGGTGGCGCCATTGCTGCAAGAACCGATTCCTAAATCAAAGGCGGTTTTTGATGATACAAAAGTAACCGATCACCACGCGATTATCCCTACCGAAGTTCCGCCTTCCCAAAATCTGAGCAGGGAAGAAAAACTGATTTATGACCTGATCGCGAAACGTTTTATCTCCGTTTTTTATCCTGAATGTAAAATTTCAAATACTTTGGTTGAGGCTAAAGTCGGCACCATTCCTTTCAAAACCAGTGGAAAGCAGATTCTGGAGCCGGGCTGGAGAACCGTTTATGCCAAGGAACCGAAAGAAGAATCCACAGATAAAGAAAAAGATAAGTAAGAGGAACAGACGATTCCTGAATTCACGGTCGGGGAAACCGGGCCTCACGATCCGATGATCCATCAGGGAAAAACTTCTCCGCCAAAACCTTACACGGAAGCGACTCTTCTGCGAGCCATGGAAACCGCCGGAAAACAGGTGGAAGACGAAGAGCTTAGAGAATTATTAAAAAATAACGGAATCGGAAGACCTTCGACCCGTGCCAATATTATCGAAACGCTTTTCAAACGAAAATATATCGAGAAGAAAAGAAAAAACCTGATCGCCACCCAAACCGGAATTCAATTAATCGACACTATCGAAGACGAGCTGCTGAAAAGCCCGGAACTGACGGGTGAGTGGGAATCCAAACTTCGTAGAATTGAAAAAGGTGAGTATGAAGCCAATCAGTTTAAGGAAGAATTGATCCAAATGGTAACAGATTTAACCAATAAAGTGGTCTACGGAAAAGGAAAAGTCATCACTTTGGAAGAAGAAAAAACTGAAACTAAAGAAAAGAAAAAGCGCGAACCTGCTCCTAAAAAAGAACTTCAATCGTGGGAAGAAACCCAATGTCCGAAATGTAAAGAGCATCATTTAATAAAAGGAAAAACCGCTGTCGGATGTTCAGATTTTAAAAATTGTGGGTTTAAGGTAACTTTCGAAATTTTCGGTAAAAAAATATCGGATAAACAATTAATGGATTTGGTATTAAAAGGAAAAACTTCAAAATTAAAAGGTTTTACCACACATCCGGAAAGTCTAGCGGAAGGAGTGCTGGCTTTGGATGATCAGTTTAATGTAATTATTGCCTGATTCAACCTAAAATAAAAAAAGCAGGTCAATTAGAACGATCCTGCTTTTTATCTAACTATTCGTGAACACGGTTGAAAAAGTCCAGCATATTCTCAAGAGAATTTTCAGCATGCATTAATTCCCCGTTTTCAAGAGATTCTTTGGCTGCTATGGCGGCTCTTTTTCGCATTGGGATTTCATATGCGGAAATTACATCTTGTAAAGTCTCGTATTGATCCGACGTTAAACATTCACTTAATTCCAGTGCGTCCAACATAGCCATGTTAACACCTTCTCCCGCAAACGGAGGCATTACGTGGGCGGCATCTCCGATCATGGTTAAATTAGGTAGTGTTTCCCAGGTCTGGTCGAAAGGAATGCAATAAATAGGACGCGGAATAAAGGGGCTTTCTGCATTTTCAAACAATTCAAGCCAAATACTGCTCCACTCAGGATAAGAAGTTTTAAACCAATCTAATATCTGAGTTTTATTGCTGTAATCTAAGCCGCTTTCTGTTTCCCAATTTTCATTCGTTCTAAAGCTGGCGTAAAAGCCG
>CBFGVN010000207.1:0-6078 GCA_965651845.1 uncultured Chryseobacterium sp.
TCAGTTGTAAGAACTCTTCCGATTGAAGCTTCATCATATTTAATTCCTTTGTCGAAAACTCTGCAGTTTGCCAGAATTTCACCATCTTCCTCAGCCCAAATATGAATTGCTTTCTGATCGTAATTGTCCAAATCCTCATAAGGACAATTTTGCTCGATCACAAAAACATCAATTCTTGCCTTTAAAACAGCATACAATTCGGGAACGGTAAATTCATCGAAAGTTTTAATTTTCCAAATAATATTACTCATCAAAGTGCACAAAAAATCATTAGTCTTCTGAATAAAAGCCAGGATTTCATCACCTCCTTCTTTCTTTTCAGCAGATGTAACGTACAATTCCGGAAGATCTTCCCAGGTTTTGTGAAGCTCCATTTTATAATCTTCTACATTTTTTATGACAGCATTAGGCTTCAGTTTATCCGCCTTTGTAAAAACAATGGAAAACGGTACTCCACTCTCCCCACACCACTGGATAAATTCAAGATCAATTTTCTGCGGTGTATGTCGCGAATCCACTAAAACAAAAAGATTTACCAGATTTCTTCTGTTCAGAATATAGTTGGTAATCAGCTTTTCAAAATCTTTTCTGATAGATTTGGAAACTTTTGCATAACCGTAGCCCGGCAAATCAGTCAGATACCACTGTTCATTAACTAAAAAATGATTAATAAGCTGGGTTTTCCCAGGAGTCTGTGAAGTTTTAGCCAAATCTTTATGATTCATCATTGCATTGATCAGTGACGATTTTCCAACATTAGACCTTCCGATAAAAGCATACTCAGGAATTGTAGGTTCAGGGCAATCCTGCCATTTTCCGCTGCTCTTTACAAACGTTGCAGTTTTAATAACCATTTTTAGAATATTTTTAGAAAAACAAACCATTAAGAAAAGCTCTTAATGGTCATTTATATTTTATTTTAAACTTTATTTTTTAACCAGCTATAAAGAATTTCATTGAATTCATCCGGCTTTTCCATCATCGCAGCATGTCCGCATTTATCAATCCAAAACAGATCCGAATTCGGAATAAATTTATGCATGTCTTCCGCCACTTCAGGAGGGGTTACATTATCCTGTTTACCCCAAATCAAACACGTTGGTGTCAGGATTTTAGGCAGATCATTCAGCATGTTGTGTTTGATCGCGCTTCTTGCCAGCATTACCGTTTTAATGCCTTTCATCCTGTCATTCACCACACTGAAAACTTCATCTACCAAATCTTCCGTCGCAATACTCGGATCGTAGAAAACCTCTTCCGTTTTCTTTCTTATATAGGAACGGTCATTTTTTCTCGGAAAACTATCCCCGAAAGTTCTTTCATATAAACCCGAGCTTCCTGTAAGAACCAGGTTTTTAATTAAATCGGGTCTTGCCAATGTTAAAATAAGTCCAATATGACCTCCCATAGAATTCCCCACAATCGTTACAGGGCCTTCCACATGGGTTTCTATAAACTTGGCGATATATTTTGCAAGAGTCGTAAGATTCGTATTGAGTACCGGCAAATCGTAGATTGGCAATTGAGGAACATATACTTTGAATCCTCTGTCCGAAAAAAAATCCACCATTTTATCGAAATTACTCAAACCACCCATTAATCCGTGCAGCAGCACCAATGGATGTCCTTCTCCCGCCTCAACAAAGGTATATTTCTTTTCTTTTTTTGTACTAAATATCATATAATGCCTTAATAAAGCCTTGCAAAAATACAAATTAAACCTCAAAAATATTTTGATTACCCTAATTTAAAATAAAAATAATATACTCAACCGTTTTTTCCTTACTTTTTTGAGAACCTCTTTATTATGGCCTAAATAACACTTTCCGCAACATTCATTATATCAACAAATTATAACATTGAAATTCAATCTTTGATAAAACTTATCAACATTAAGGCAAAAAGTGGGAAAAAGTGGGAACTTTTGGAAATTATTATATAAATTTGTCCCAAATGAAAAGTTTCATTGGAACATATGAGTGTAAAATCGACGACAAAGGCCGTTTAAAAGTACCTTCCTCCCTGATCAAACAGATGGAAAACTTTGACGACAAGGCATTTGTAGTCAAGAGATCCGTGTTCCAACCCTGCCTGGAAGTTTACCCTATGAATGCATGGGATAAAGTGATGGGCAAAATTAATAAACTAAACAGATTCATTAAAAAGAATGCTGATTTCATTAGAATGTTTACGGCAGGAGTAAAAACAGTAGAATTGGATAATGCGGGAAGATTACAGATTTCGAAAGACCTGATGCATTTTGCAAATCTTCAGAAAGATATTGTAATTACAAGCGCAGGAGAATTGTTTGAAATTTGGGATAAAGAAGCCTATGAAAAGGTAATTTCCATTGATGAAGCAGATTTTGCCAGCCTTGCCGAGGATGTGATGGGCACTTTCGATGAAGAATAACCACGCGATTAAATAAATAAAAGCGAGAAAAAAACACAACTTAACATGTATCATAACCCCGTTTTGTTGAAGCAAAGTGTTGATGATTTGGTGACGAATCCAGACGGAACATACGTGGACTGTACTTTTGGTGGCGGCGGTCATTCGAGAGAGATTTTGAACAGGATTTCGGATAAAGGAAGACTGTTTAGTTTTGATCAGGATTTAGATGCTCTTAAAAATACAATTGATGATCCGAGATTTACATTAATCAATCAGAATTTCAGGTTCCTGGAAAATTCTTTGTTAATGTACGGCGTTTCTCAGGTAGACGGAATTTTGGCGGATCTTGGGGTTTCATCGCATCAGTTTGATGAAGCAGAGAGAGGTTTCTCCACAAGAAGCAATGCTCCTTTGGATATGAGAATGAACGTCATGCAGAATCTTGATGCCAAAAGAGTGATTAATGATTATGAAGAAGAAGAGCTTGCCGATATTTTTTACCACTACGGAGAATTAAGGGAAGCAAGAAAATTGGCTAGAGATATCGTTCATCACAGAAAAACAAAAAGCATAGAAACTACAGAGGATTTGAAAAAGCTTTTCAGCTATATTCCGCCTCATAAGGTTAATAAATTTTATGCCCAATTGTTTCAGGCGATAAGAATTGAGGTGAACCAAGAACTGGAGGTTTTAAAAGAAATGCTGGTTCAGGCCTATCAGGTTTTAAAGCCGGGAGGAAGGTTGGTAGTCATTTCTTACCACTCGTTAGAAGACAGGCTGGTCAAAAGATTTTTGAAAAACGGAATGTTTGAAGGTGAACCTGAAAGAGACATTTACGGAAATTATAAAAAAGCATTTGAGCTGGTAAAGAGCAAAGCGATTATCCCAGATGATAAGGAAATCGAAGAAAACTCCAGAGCCAGAAGTGCAAAAATGAGAACAGGAATAAAAGTAGGATAAATCTCCACCCACAAATTCCCCTCCTCTGGAGGGGTGGCGAAAATTCAAAGAATTTTTGACGGGGTGGTTAAAAGCTACAATTAATAACAAATAAATCAGACAAAGTCTGTGGCAAAAAGAACAACATATCGACCTCAGAAAAAACTCACTTTTATAGACATTATAAAAGGAAATTTCCTGAATCGTGATGAGATCAAAATACATTACAAGTATTTTCTCCTGTTGTTTGTGTTGATGATGGCAATGATTTACAGCAATCACCTCGTCAATAAAAAGATTAAAATCGTTAATGCCTTAAAAGAAGAAACAGAAGAATATAAATCGCGAAACGCTTACGCCCAAAGTAAGCTTATAAAAGTAAAAATGGAATCGGAACTGGGGAAAGAAGTAGCAAGAGACTCTTTGATGACCTTGGAAAATCATCCTCATAAACTGCTAATAAAACTGGACAGTACAGATGCAAAAACCAAATGAATACGATAACAAACGTAAAAAAACGTTGAGATGGGGCTACCTCTTTGCAGTGGTGGCTTTGTGCGTGTTTGTAATGTTTTTGGCAAGGATCGTAATCCTTCAAAATACTAATGTTCAGGAAATTAAAGACGACTACATTAATAAAAACTATCGCGAAGCTACTTTAAAAGCCGCCCGTGGAAATTTATTCGCTTCCGACGGCTCAATTCTCGCAACAACGGTGATGCGTTACGACATCTATCTGGATTTCAAAACAATGAAAGACACCGTTTACACCAATAATATCGGTGCTTTAACAGATTCTTTAAGCAAAATGTTCGGAAAACCGAGAGGTGAATTCAGGAAGAAATTCGATGAGCAGAGAAAAAAGAAAAACCAATATTATACATTGGTAAAAGGTCTCGACTTCGATCAGTACGACAGAATCCGAAAATTCCCAATCTTTAAAAAAGGTAAAAATAAAGGCGGTTTCATCGTCGATAGAAATTACAAAAGAGAACTGGCCACTTCAGAAATCGGAGCCGGAACCATTGGTATGGATAACGGCGAGTACAGTTCGGGGCTTGAAGGTGCTTTCTCAAAATATTTAAGAGGAACAGACGGAAAAAGATTGGAGCAAAGAATCAACTCATCCCAATGGAAACCTATTGATTACTGGAAAGTTCAGGAACCTGTTGACGGAGAAGATGTTTACACAACCTTAGACCTTAGAATTCAGGACATTGCACACTCAGCTTTAGAAAAGCAGCTGATCAATTTTGAAGCAAAACACGGAACTGTGATTGTGATGGAAGTTGAAACAGGGAAAGTCCGCGCAATGGTTAATTTAAGAAGAAATGATGAAGGAAATTACGAAGATTCCTATAATTATGCTTTAAAAGATAATATTGAACCGGGTTCTACCTTCAAAACGATTTCTCTTTTAGCCGCAATGGACGACGGTTTCATTGATGAAAATACAACGGTAAATGTAGGAAATGGTGTTTGGGTGTATGCAAAACAAAGAATTTCAGACGGGCACGGTGGTGGAACTTACGACATTAGTGATGTTTTGGCTAAATCCAGTAACGTAGGAACGGCAAAACTGATTACAAAATATTATGCCGACAAGCCTCAGATTTTCCTGGATCACCTGAAACGCTGGAAATTATTCGACAAAATGGATATCGAGCTTCCGGGAATCACAAAACCGAAAATCGTAACTCCTGAAAATAAAAGATGGAATGCCGCAACACTGGCGTCGATCGCTTACGGATATTCTTCAAACATCAACTTATTACAATTAGCAACTTTCTACAACGGGGTTGCTAACGGTGGAAAAATGCTAAAGCCCCTATTCATCGATAAAATCATGAAGGATGGAAAGATCATGTACAACGCAAAACCTGAAGTGATGGTCAATAAAATGGCTTCCGAAAAAGCCATAAAAATGATGACCAGCGCGTTAACAAAAGCCGTTGAAAAAGGAACCGGAAAAAGTATTTTCACCCCAAATTTAAAAATGGCAGGAAAAACCGGTACCGCAAGATTCGAATACTGGCTGCCTGGTCCGATGAAGTATCGTGCATCATTCGCAGGCTTCTATCCGGCTGATAATCCGAAATATACGTGTTATGTGATGATCAGCGAACCGAATACGGCAAAAGGATTTTACGGAGGAACAGTTTCTGCACCGGTGTTTAAGGAAATTGCAGGAAAAACATTCCTGAAAACGCCTCAGAATATTGAAAGAGAAATGCTTGTCGACAAAAAGGTAAACCTCAATAAAATGGTTGAGCCTAATGTGAAAATAGCAGTAAATAATAAGCAAATGCCAAATGTAGTGGGATTGATCGGTAAAAATATAATCCCACAATTGGAAAACTTAGGATATCGTGTTGACTATAAAGGAGTTGGAAGAATAAAAGAGCAATTCCCGCTGGAAGGCACAACAATCAGTAAAAACCAGAGAATTTATTTGTCTCTGCAGAATTAATGCGGAAGAGTCCCGAAGGGACGATTCAAATCAGGGCAGGATGAAATCCTGTCAAACAATAAAAAAAGAAATGCAATTAATTGAATTATTAAAAAGAATTCCAGTTTTAGAAATTCACGGTGACAACACCCGTGAGGTTTCCGAATTGGTTTTCGACAGCAGAAAGGTTACGGAAAACTCTTTGTATATCGCAATGAGAGGAACGGTGGTGGACGGACATTCATTTATTGCATCTTCGGTGGAAAAAGGAGCAAAGGCAATTGTTTGTGAAGAGT
>CBFGVN010000208.1:0-6070 GCA_965651845.1 uncultured Chryseobacterium sp.
TTTGGTTAGATTCTACATTGTTTTTCCAGCTGTCTGCGGTTCCTAAACTGTTGGTGATCTCATATCTTGTTCCCACTTTTCCGGAAAATTTGTCGGAGAATTTCTTTTCAAAAGTTACATATAAACCGTAGATGTTTTCATCATAAATAAAATGGTTAAAGTCGTTTTCTGAAGGAAGCTGATTCCCTGAAATATCGTAAGGATAGGTGTAATTTTTTGTATCGTTGTCGGTTTTAGTTTTGTTGAAATTACCTCCGGCAGAAAAAGTGAAGTCATTTTTAAACTTTTGAATATAATCTACCGTTCCGGAAAAATTATTGATGATCTGAGGAATATCCTGAATTATTTTTTTGCTGTTTTGAGTGAAATCTCCTGCATTGTCTTTAATCATGGTATTATTATCAGAATACTGAAATCTTTTATAATTGAGATAAGCGGCATTCAGATTCAATTTGCTTCCCAGAGAATCAAGCTTTAATTCATAATTTAAATTGACAGAGTTATTGTAATTCCTTGCATCTTCTTTATTCTTTGTTTTTGTGTAATCGGTAGAAATTAAATTTCCGTCATTATCATATCTCGTTATGGTATTTAATAAATTGATGGTTGAGTTATAACTTTTATTCGCCCAAGAGTTCCAAGATAGGGCTAGATTACTTTTTTCGGTCAATTGATAATCAATATTTAAGTATCCTCCAATATTTTTGTTTGGATCATCAATATCACCAATGGACTCGTTTTGAACATTACCGGTCTTGTTTCTTAAAATATAAGACTGCGGATTAATATTTTCACCACCACTCAAATTGGCGTTAATTCCTAATTTGTCTTTTCTGTAATTCACAGAGAAACTCGCCTGGCTAGAGTTGTATTTGTTTTGCGTGTTAGACATTCTCATGTTTCCGCTGGTTCCGTCGCTCATTTTTTTCTTCAGAACAATATTGATGATTCCATCGGAAGATTCTACCTGATATTCACTTCCGGGAACGGTGATCACTTCAATTTTCTGGATGTTTTCTGCAGGAGTGTTTTTTAAGAATTGCGTTAAAGATTCAGCATCCATATTGGTTTTTCTGCCATTGATATAGATAACCGCATTATTTTTTCCTACAATTTTTAAAGTTTTATCATCAGTAGTTGATAGTAGAGGAGTCTGCTTCAAAAGGTCAAAAGTTGTATTTCCTTTGGTAACGGGTGATGCAGCAACATCATATACAAAACGGTCACTTTGTTTTTTGAAAACCTGTTTTGTCATAGTTACTCCTTCTATGGTTTTGGTTTTTACAGAGTCTTGTTTTTTTTCTTGTGCGAAAGTCAATCCGCTGAAAAATATGGCTGCAATGAGAATAGGCGTTTTCATGTTGGTATAATTTAGTGGTTTAATAGCTTGTATTTGTTATTATTTAACATTGCAAAGATATATAATTAATTTAGTATCTTGCAATACAAAGTACTTAAAATGTTTTTATAACGAATTTAACTAACTGATTTTCAGTGGTTAAATTTTCAATTAAATTTTTACGTTTTCTGAACTTTGTTATTAATTAGACAATTTTGAGAAGAATTTTGTTACATTGAAGGGGTAATTTTTTTTGAAAATCCTTAAAATGTGATTAAATAAATAATGGGAAAACGACAGTTTTAGATAAAAATTTATCGTAGAATAATTGGGTGAAAAAAGAAAAGAGCATAAAAAAAGGATCAAAAAGATCCTTTATCATTTATTCTCTGTCGAAGCGAGCGAGTTTTTTGTCGACCCAGATGGTGGCAAAAGGGAAGAATGCCGACAATAAGGCAAATACAAAATCTTCATCATCCCAATTGTAAATTTTTCTTGCAGGCAGACAAAGTAAAAGGTAAAGCGTGAAAAATAATCCGTGTAAACTCCCAATTACACTAATGAAAATAATAGAATATACATTTTCATCGTAGCGAATCCAAATCATAGCAATTCCGTACAGCAGCATACAAGAAATTGCTTCTGCCAAACAGATTTGTTTGAACCACTTAATGATCTTTTCCTGGGAATATTTTGAGAAAAATTTTTCGATGAAATTCATTGTAAATAAATTTGTTCTAACTTCTAACTTCTAACTTCTAACTTCTAACTTTTATAAAAACTGCTTCCATCCAAATAATCAAAAACTTCCGGCGGAAGCATAGGCCTTACGTTTTTTCCGGCTTTGATCATGTTTCGGATTTCTGTTGCAGAAAGTTCAATGACAGGAGCTTTTATTAATGAAATATTTTCATGATCCAGATATTCGGAATCTTTTTTCTCCCCATCAAAAACCCGTGGATATACGATAATATGATGATTTTTAATTAAAAGTTCAGAATTTTTCCACTTGTGTAAACTCCCCAGATTATCTTCTCCCATGATTAAACTGAAAGAATGGTCGGGATATTTTTCATGAAGGTAAGTCAGTGTATCGATCGTATAACTTGGCTTTGGAAGTGAAAATTCTACGTTGGAAGCTCTCATTTTCGGATAATTTTTTACAGCAAGCTGTACCATATCCAGTCTATTGTGGTCTTTCAGTAAAGATTTTTTGTCTTTGAAGGGGTTCTGTGGGCTCACCACAAACCACAATTCATCCATATCAGAATTTTCCAGGATGTAATTTGCTAAAATCAAATGTCCGATATGAATAGGATTAAAAGAACCGAAAAATAAACCTACTTTTTTCATGATAATATTTCCTAATCCCTAAATTTCACGTCTTTAATATTCAAATAATGGGTGACATTACCTTTCCAGTGATTTTCTTCGAGGGTGAAAGCCAGATCAAAACTTTTATTTCTGAAATCATCTGCAAACTGCCCTAATTTAAAGCCTAAACATTCAATATTTCTTCCTGTAGATTCCTGCTTGATATAAAATTTAAGGTGATTGTTATCTTTCCCCATTGTTTTGATATAACCGGAAACTTTTTGATTGGTTAAAGTCAGGATCGGTTTCATATTATGTGGACCAAAAGGAGCCAGTTTTCTATGGAAATTGATGAATTCTCTGTTGATCTCATCAATCTGTATTTCAGAATCAATCGTAATAGAAGGTTCTTTCTGATGTTCTTTGATTTTTTCGGAAACGACTTTTTCAAATTTTTCTTTAAAAGCGTCAAATTTATCTTTCTCCATCGAAAGCCCTGCAGCAGCGTGGTGTCCTCCGAATTTTAAGAAATATTCGGAGCACATATCCAGTGCCTCATGTACATCAAAATCGGATACAGATCTTGCCGAAGCTACCATTTCACCATTATTCCCGTCTGTGAAAACAAGCGTTGGTTTGTAATAGGTTTCAATAAGTCTTGAAGCTACAATTCCGATTACCCCTTTGTTCCATTCGGGATGATAAACGATGGTGGTGTATTTTGTTTCCTGCTGAGATTCAATAATTTGGTTTAAAGCAGAAAGGGTGGAGTTCATATCCAGTTCACGCCTTTCATCGTTGAGGTTCATGATGTCGCTTACGATCTGATTGGCATGCTTCAGGTTATCGGAAACCATTAATTCAACTGCAGCTTTTCCATGTGAAATTCTTCCTGCGGCATTAATTTTCGGGGCAATCTCAAAAACGATATTTGAAATTTCGAAGTGGGAAAGCTTATCTTCAGGAATTAATAATCTTAATCCTAAATTTCTTGTTTTTCTTAAAACTTTTAATCCCATTTTGGCCAAAACCCTGTTCTCACCTGTCATGGAAACGATGTCTGCGGCAATAGAGATCGCCAGCAAATCTGTTAATTCAAAAAGTTCTGCTTCGGGAAGCTTGTAAATCGTATTCAATCCCTGGCAAAGTTTGAAACCCACTCCGCATCCTGAAAGTTCCTTGAAAGGGTAGCGGCAGTCGCTTCTTTTCGGATCCAGAACGGCAACGGCATTGGGAATCTCATCTCCGGGCAAATGGTGATCACAAATGATGAAATCTATACCCAGATTTTCGGCATAGCTTATCATATCAAGAGCTTTGATTCCGCAGTCGAGAGCGATGATTAATGAAAATCCGTTTTCTTTTGCAAAATCAATACCTTCCGTAGAAATTCCGTATCCTTCGGAATTCCTGTCCGGAATATAATAGTCTAAATATTTTTTCTCAACAATTTTGCTGAGGTATAGGTACATCAGGGCTACAGCGGTAGTTCCGTCTACATCATAATCGCCGTATACTAATATTTTTTCTCCGTTTTCGATAGCATTGGCAATTCGCTCAACAGCTTTCTGCATATCTGCCATTAAAAAAGGACTGTGGATGTCGGTAAGGTTTGGTTTAAAAAACTCTCTCGCCTTTTGATAATTGTCAATTCCTCTAAGAACGAGTAATTTAGATTCAAAAGTTCCAAAACCAAGAGACGAACTTAATCCATCCACAATTTCTTCATCGGGTTCGGGCTTATAAATCCATTTTTGACTCATTTCACAAAAATAGGGAAAAAACTTTAAAAAGGCGATGTAAAAAAATGAGTACCATGGTGAAATTATTTCACAAATTTTTGAGAACTAAAGTAAAATTACTCAATAGTAAAATATTATTCGCGAAATATTGATAATAATGAAATAAAAATCTGTCTATTTATAAATTTTATTTTATTTTTTCAATATATTTTTATTATTAATATGTTAAAATTAGTTAAAGTATTATTTTATTCAAAAATTAAATTAATTTTGCTAGCGAAAAAATAACAAGTATGAATAGAAGAATTACTCGAAATTTATTTTACTTGATGGCTCTAGCATCATTTTGTAAAATAAACGCTCAAAATTATCAAACTTTAAATGTAACCAGCGGTTACAATGCAGACCTTATTGCCAATGGCTCAGGTACTGCTTTGTCCAGTACGTCCACTAGTGTCGATTCGCCTTCCAATGGATATGTTTTCATGTCTACAGATTTCGTTAATGGTTCTGGTGCTACACCTGCCTCAGGGCTTCCTGCAAATGGGCTTATCAATTCTGCCACTACAAACGGATTGTCTTTTAAGTTAGCAGGATACAGTTCTAATAATGCTTTAAGACTGGTAAATACAAATGACTCCGGAGTCTTAAATTTTGCAACTACACCAAACGCTTCTAGGCTTTATATGCTGGCAACTTCAGGAAGTGGAAGTAGTACTGCGACTGTTCTTGTCACTTTTACAGACGGTACGACTCAGACTATTACAGGAAATGTTGTAAGCGATTGGTATGGAGGCGCTTCATATGCAATTAAAGGGATCGGGCGCGCAAGCAGAGAGCTCGATTTTATTCAAAATAATGCAAATGATCCAAGGTTATATCAAATTCCACTGAATATCAGTTTAAGCAACCAGTTGAAAAATATTTCCAGTGTGACTGTTACAAAAGATTCAGGAACAGGTATTATGTGTGTATTTGGATTTTCTTATCTTGTTCCAAATAGTTGTTTGAATCCTGATACTTTGACGGCTTCCAATATTACTTCAACCTCTGCTACTGTTTCTTGGAATGCAGTTACAGGAAGCTCATCCTATGAAATTTACAGCAGTACTACCAATACCTCTCCTACAAATTCAACCGCTCCTACAGCTACAGGAATTATGGGTACAACTACTAATCTCACCAATTTATCACCGGCTTCAACTTATTATGTTTGGGTAAGAAACAACTGCGGAGGTGGTAATACAAGTGACTGGAGTCCTGTTTCAGCGAGTTTTACAACGCCATGCGCAGCAATGAATGTTCCTTATACGGAAAATTTTAATTCTTCTGCGAATTTTGCTATTCCGACTTGTACTTCAATGCAGCCAATTAGTGCGAGTTCAAATTGGGCGGTTTATGATTTTACAGGGATGATAACAGGCTTTTCAAGTAAAGCGGTATATACGATACCTCCTGGTTCTGCGAATGCTAATACATGGTTTTATACTGCGGGTATTAATCTACAAGCGGGGGTAAACTATATATTGTCTTTTGATTATGGTAATTATGCTGCTCCGCAAAATTTAAAGGTAATGTATGGTACTTCTCCTGTAAATACTTCAATGACCAATTTAGTTAATGACTTTGGTTCTGTAAATACGATGGTATCCACACCTGCTACTTTTACCATTAC
>CBFGVN010000209.1:0-6058 GCA_965651845.1 uncultured Chryseobacterium sp.
GGCAATAATGGGAATTCCGCTCCATTTCTTTTTTGTATGTCTGAATGTGAATTCTCTTTCTAAATCTACCTCGGAACGGGATTTCAATGTTGAACGTTTTGGTCGGAACATCACATCTTTAAAACCCAGTTTTATATCATATTCTATTCTCATAATTTGGAAAATTATTTTAATTAAAATTAGGAAAAAGAATGATTTGAAAATTGATTTTAAAAAAAATCTCTCATAGATTAGGTAGATCTTTTATTAACTCTATTAAAATTTTAATTAAAAACAATACTTTTGAAACCATGGATTTTCCTTTTACTTTTCACATTTTCGGTAAAACAATTCTTGCGCATCCTGTTTTTGAAGCATTGGGGATGTTTATCGGAATGCGGTATTATTTTTATTTAAAACGAAAATCTAAGGAAAAACTTTCATTTAATGTTTCTGCAGCGGTTTTAATTGGTGCTACTGCAGGGGCTTTATTTGGATCAAAATTAATTGGTAATCTTGAAAATCCGTACAAACTATTTGAGCATTTTGATTTTAAAATGATTTGGACAAATAATACAATTGTCGGCGGACTGGCTTTCGGGTTGATCGGGGTAGAATTGGCAAAAAAGATTGTAGGACACAAAGAAAGTACGGGAGATTTAATTGTTTTTCCATTGATGTTGGCCATGATTATCGGACGGATCGGGTGTTTTCTTACAGGTATTTATGAAGAAACCTATGGGATTCCCACCGATTCAATCTTCGGAATGTATCTCGGAGATCAATATTTGAGGCATCCTGTTGCGTTATACGAAATTGCTTTTTTAATCGTTCTTTGGATTATTTTAAAAATTATTCAAAGAAGCAAAAGATATCCGTCTGGATTTATATTTCAAATATTTATGTTGAGTTATTTTATATTCAGATTTATGCTGGATTTTATTAAGCCCAGAATGGAACTGATCGGAAATCTTGGAACCATTCAATTAGTGTGTCTGGCTGTAATTACTTATTATATTTTTAAAATAAGAGACACAAAAACCGTAAATTCACATTAAATATTCGCACTATGAAGTTTTTAACATTGTTGGAAGTCGGAAATCTGGGAGGATTAATTGTTATGATTATCGTCATTTTTCTTTTGGTGGCACTGTTCATTTCCTTCATTATCACCATGATCGTAAAAGTTTCTTACGAATGGAAAGGAGATAAAAAATTTTCCAAAAAACAATTTTGGCAGACCATGCTTATTTCCTTGCTGTTGTGCGGTGTGGTGAGTGGAGCAATTTGCGGTGGTGGACTTTAATTCAATATTATGCCTGTAAGAAATTATACTTATTACGATTATACAATCAGTCTTTGTCCGGAATGCCTGAAAAGAGTAGGCGCAAAAATCATCATAGAAGATGAAGCCGTTTTTATGACGAAAAGATGTCCTGATCATGGATTTTTTAAGACAAAAATTGCTTCGGATGTTCATTATTACAAAAATATCAGGAACTACAATAAAGCTTCGGAAATGCCTTTGCATTTTGGAACAGATGTAGAGTATGGCTGTCCTTACGATTGCGGTTTATGTGTTGATCATGAGCAGCATAGCTGTCTGTCTATCGTGGAAGTTACGGATCGTTGTAACCTTGCTTGTCCGACTTGTTATGCAATGTCTTCGCCCCATTATGGAAGCCACCGAAGTCTGGAAGAGATTGAAGCCATGTTCGATGTCATTGTTAAAAATGAAGGCGAGCCTGATGTCGTACAGATCAGTGGAGGCGAGCCGACGATTCATCCGGAGTTTTTCAAAATAATGGATATTGCAAAATCAAAACCGATAAAACATTTAATGTTGAATACCAACGGAGTACGAATTGCCAACGATCCCGGATTTGCAGAAAAACTGGCGGCTTATGCCCCGGAATTTGAAGTGTATCTTCAGTTTGATTCGTTTAAACCTGAAGTTTTAGAAGATTTCAGGGGTAAAGATCTTACTGATGTACGAATGAAAGCTTTGGAGAAATTAAATGCTTTAAATCTTTCTACAACACTCGTTATTGTTCTTCAAAAAGGTAAAAATATTGATGAGATCGGAAAAATTATCGAATTTGCTTTAAAACAGAAATGTGTCCGCGGAATTACTTTCCAACCTGTAGAAATTGCAGGAAGAAACAGAGAAGATTCTGCAACCGAAAAAATAACATTGACGGAAGTAAGACAGGAAATTTTAAACCAGTTTCCATTGTTGAATTCTGATGATATTATTCCGGTTCCTTGTAATCCCGATGCGCTGGCAATGGGCTATATTTTAAAACTTGAAGGTGAAACAATTCCTTTAACACGATATATAAATCCTGCTGATTTACTGAATAATGAAACCCGAAACACCATCGTTTATGAACAGGATACCGGACTGCAAATGCAGCTCTTGGATATTTTCAGCACAGGAATTTCGGTAGATAAAGTACAACCTAAAGTAAATCAGTTATTATGCTGTCTTCCAGAAGTTTCAGCTCCAAACCTCGATTATGATAATCTTTTCAGAATCATTATAATGAATTTTATGGATGCTCATGATTTTGATGTTCGTGCCGTGAAGAAATCATGTGTCCATATTGTAAATAAAGATTTGAAATTAATCCCTTTTGAAACGATGAATCTTTTTTATCGTGATGATAAAAGTAAATATCTTGAAGAGTTGAGAAAAGAGGATAAGGTTTTGTTTTAAATTAAATAAAATTCCCACAGATTTCACAGATTTTACGCAATCATCTGTGAAAGTTTGTGAAATCTGTGGGAAATAATTTTTCTAAATTATTAATTAAAATTCATCACTTCCTCCAAAGTCTTCATATACTCATACGCTGTCAGATCAAACTTCACAGGAACAATCGAGATATATCCGTTCGCCAAAGCCGTTTCATCAGCATCCGGAGAATCATCCATATTGTTGAAATATCCCGTAAGCCAGTAATATTTTTTACCATGCGGATTTACTCTTTCATCAAAGCTTTCTTCCCATTTTGCGGGACCCTGCTTGCAGACTTTTACGCCTTTTCTTTCTTCTTGCGGAAGCTTAGGAATGTTTACATTTAAAACAATTCCTTTCGGCATTGGCTTTTCTAAAGTTCTTTTTACAATATTCTGAATATATTCTTTCGCCTGTGTAAAATCTGCTTCCCAGCTGAAATCCAACAGCGAGAATCCTATCGAAGGAAGTCCCTCTACACCGCCTTCTACAGCAGCAGACATCGTTCCCGAATAAATTACATTGATCGAAGAATTGGCTCCGTGATTGATCCCTGAGACTACAATATCCGGCCTTCTCGGCAAAATTTTATCGAGAGCCATTTTTACACAGTCTACAGGTGTTCCGCTGCAGGAAAAATCTCTCTGAGGACCATCAAGATGTACTTCTTCGTAACTTAAGGTAGAGTTGATGGTAATGGCGTGACCTTTACCGCTTTGTGGAGAATTAGGAGCTACGACAACTACTTCTCCGATTTCGTTCATAAAATTGACAAGATTTCTGACACCCGGTGCTGTAATTCCGTCATCATTAGTAACCAGAATAAGTGGTCTTTCCATATAAAAGTATAATTTTGAGAAAATTTTGTGCGAATTATTCTATTCTAGATACTGATTCTGCGATGGGCCGAAACAGAATTCACACGTATCAAATTTAATTAAAAGTTTTTTAACAAAATAATTGATTGCTAAAAATTAAAATTATCAAATACACTTAAAACAAAAGAGCAGAAGATTTTACATGTAAAATCAACTACTCTTCAATAAACACTTCACACAAAAGGTCTTATTATTTGTGATATTTTTTAATTCAATTAATGTTTTACCAACCAGCTTTCTACAGCTCTTGAGAAGTCTGCAACATCGATTGGGTGGCGGCTTGTTACGATATTTCCGTCTGTCACTACAGGCTCATCCACTACGGTTGCTCCAGCATTTTTTAAGTCGACCTGAATGTTCCAGTATCCGGTAAGTTTTCTACCTTTTAAAATATCAGCAGAAGCCAATACAACTGGAGCGTGGCAGATCGCAGCGATCAGTTTCCCTGATTTGTTGAAATCCTGAAGGAATTTGATTACATCTTTATCATAACGAAGGTTATCCGGGTTCCATGCTCCACCAGGGATAAATACGGCGTCATAATCATTTACTTTGATCTGATCGGCGGTTTTATCAAATTTGATCCATCCGACAGGCTGTAAATACTGGATGGCCATGATGTGTGTTTTAGACATTTCAGGGTAAACAAGTCCGTATCTTGCAGGAGCAGGATTGAATTTCGGAGCTACGATATCCACCTGAGCACCTAATTGTTTGAAATACCAAACCGGCCCTAATAATTCGATTTCTTCAAAACCGTCGGCTGCGATCACAGCGATTTTTTTGCCTTTAAGAACGGTCTTATCTTTTACAGGTTTGAAGAAAAAATCTCTCAAAGCTTCGTTTCCGGGAGCATTTAATAATTGAGAAACGGGCATGTTGACAACAGCAGGCTGTGAAGCTAATTGGTTTACCACTTCAAGCTCTTGGCTGGTCTTTTGTGCGTTTAGATTGGTGATAGCAAATATACCGATGATAGCTGCTACGATTGTTTTGTAAAAAGTTTTCATTTTTTTTAGGTTTAAGGATTAATTATTTTAATTAAATGTTTTTTATTCACGGGTAAGAGGTGCAAATTCAATCAGATTATGAATACCCGTTTGAAAAGGCTGTTTTTTAATACTTGAATTCAAAAAATCAATAACAGGCTGGATAGGAGGGAATTTCAAATGATATTGAAAAGCATCATCTCCCCTGAATTTTTCATACGTCACAAACTGTGTCGGGTCATTTTCAAATTGAGACAGCTGATAAGTCACGACTCCCGGTTCGCTTCTGAATTGAGGCATCGCAACATGATAAACATCTTTAAATGTTTGCTCTGTACCCGATTTTGCATCTACAAACAGCATGATAGTGAGTTGATTATCCTCTTTTTTTGAGGTTCTGCGCCACTCTTCTTTTGATAGAGGCTCCAGGTCTTTTACCTGAATTGTTTTAACAGGTTGTGTTATTGCTTTTTTAGCTAAAGAATTAATTTTTTTAGCTTGCGGACCTTTATTGAAATTTTCCAGCTCGCTTACATTTTTCCAACGCTCGATCAGCCATAAAACGGAGGGCTTTTCCCTTTCGTAGTAGGCTTCTGCCATAATGTTTCCATCTTTGGAAAGAGCGTTTTTTACATACATGCTTAAAGCTTCTTTCAATTGATTCTGGTAGTCTGCTTTTGCTTCAAACCGGGTTAGTTTTACTGAGATTTCCTGTGCTTTTACCGATATTCCGGAGAAAAGAAGAAATACTGAAAACGCGATGATCAGATTGTGTAAAACAGCCCATGATGTTCGATTTGTTTTAATCATAATATGAAGTTTAAATGGTTGAAAATTGATGTGAACGATATCCGAATATTTTTAGATAGTTTATTGATATTCAAATTTCTAATACAAATTTATTGCTGTATGAAATCCCACGAAAGGGCGGAAGTCACAAAAAATGAGTGATTAGAATCACAAACAACTGTTTAAACAGGAAACAACCAACCTATCAACCGATTGGTCATTTCTTGTTTAAGTCAGATTATTTTCCGATTTTGATCAGTAAATCTGAAACGTCGGTTGGTTTCGACAAAAACGGGGAGTGGCTTGTATTCACTTCATACACTTTTGAAATTCCTGCCTTGCTGATCATCTGATCTTGGAAAGCCGGAGAAATCACAATATCCTGAAGCGTTTTGATGTATACTTTTTGTACACTTCCAAAGTTCTGTCCGGATAATGTAACCTTATCGCCAAGAGGAATAGCCGGTTCCGGACGGTAATTGTTCACTACAAGATCTTTTGCTGCTTGTGAACCGTCACCGATGAAAAGATGAGTTAAGTTTTCACTTTTTACATCAAATGTAAGATGGTCTGCAGACTGTACCAATGAACCTCCCAGTTGAGAACTCGGATCCAACAGAGCCAAATCCCCTAAAGATTGCCCGGATTCCGGAAGAAAAGCACCGATATACACCAGTTTTTGG
>CBFGVN010000210.1:0-6054 GCA_965651845.1 uncultured Chryseobacterium sp.
GTTTGCCCGGGATTTAAAGTAATATTGGGTAATGTATGATATTGTGTAAAAGTTCCTGCTGCAGGAGCATACTGTAATGTTGCACCCATTAATGACGCTGTAGCCGAGCCTATATTTTTCAGAACTACATAATCATTTTTCAGTGTTGATCCTGAATTTCCACCTCCTCCATAAATTTCACTGATAACAATCTGAGCATTCGTAAATGCTATTACCGAAATGAATCCGATAAGAGTAAAAATTTTTCTCATGATAAATTATTTTGTGTGTGATGATAATCAAAAGAATACAAAAATAGTACCACATTGGTGAATTAAATTCAGCAACTAATTGAATTTCATTAATTTAATTTATAATAAAATAATTTATCATGCTTTTTTTACACTTAATGGAATTTCTTAATTATAAAATTTAAGACAAAAAACAGCCATTTCATGGAAATGGCTGTTTTGAATATTTGAAGATATAAGAAGATTAATCTTTCAATATTTTTTGAGAAACAGGTTGGTTATTTACTGTACCTGTTACGATATAATTTCCTTTTTGTAATTCAGCAACATTTAAGGATTCGTTTTCTTTTACAGAAGCAGTTTTCACTACTTGCCCGTACATGTTATATACTTTTACATCCTTAGCCTGAGCCCCAAAAGTGATCTCTTCATTCTTAACGAAAGTATTTTTGATGAAGTTCCCTCTTACTTTAGACAAATCTGAAACAGCTAAAGTTGCATTAGAATATGTTCTGGCTACAAGGTTGTCGATACTGATATTTCCTGTGCCAGAGGAAGCATTCCCTGCCTCTCTGATTGCAACAGATGCCAACTGAGTCGCCGCTGCAGAAGTACCTGTAGCATTTGTTAATAATGGCTGAGAATTAATTTGCAATGTTGCTACATTAGTAGCAGGAGTTACAGAATTATCTACTGTATATGTTACTGTAATATTTGCAGGAGATCCATAAGGAATCTCAGTACCGTAAGTAGGTGTACCACCACTATTATTCAAAACACCTAATGTATATCCTGTAGCACTTCCTTTAATATATAATCTTCCGTAGAAATAAGTTACTGAAGCTCCGGCTGTACTTCCTAACATTAAAAAATAATCTCCTGTTGTTGTAAGACCTGTTCCATTCGGTACATTAATCGTTGCAGAATAATCTGCTTTATTTACAACTCCCGCATTCACCGTATAAGGTGTAGAAAAAGCAAGGTTTACGTCTTCAGAATTTCCTGCAGCTAAATTTGCTGTAGATCCATTTGCTGTAAGTTGACCGGGTGTTCCACCACTGTGAGTTACCCATCCATTTGCATTTAAAGCTCCATTGTAAGTAAAATTATCCGAAGCTACGGTAGTCTGAGCCATAAAGCTAGCAGCAATACCTACTACGGCAATAAACGAATAAATTTTTTTCATGATTTAAAATTTTAATTATTAATAATTTACGTCACAAAATTACTTCATTTTTTCAATACAAGACAATAATTGGATTAATTTTTTGTTAATGATGCTAAAACCCTTATCGTTAACATTTTTTAGTTATTTTTACCAATTATTTTAAAAGAAGGCTTGCGGAATTACGTTCTAATATTCGTGTTACTCTTCATGGGCATATTTTCTGGTAATGCCCAGGTTTTCACGTGGAAAAATCCCAATCTTCCCCAGGACAGTCTCAGGCAGGATAGTATCAGACACGACAGCATCCTTGCAGCCAAATTTGAGCAGGATATTTTCGCAAAAGACACCCTTGATTTTGTAAAAACCAGCAACAGGATAGTTGTAGACGAAGCCGTTCTTGCCAGGAACGACAAAAAAAGATTTTTGGGAGAACTTAACTCTAAAGGTTCAATCATTCGTGGGATCACATTCGGTAACAATCAGGGGCAATCGGTGCAAAGTTCTATGGATCTTCAGATTTCCGGTCGGCTTTCTAAAGATGTCACTATTTTAGCCAGTATTTCAGATCACAACTTACCGATCCAGGCAGACGGATATACGCAGACCCTGGAAGAGTTTGACAAGATTTATATGCAGCTTAATATTAAGGATAAATCTATCCTCAGAGCCGGACATCTGGATTTGGTAGAAGCTAAAAATTATTTTGCAAAATACCAGAGACGAAGTATGGGTCTAGAGTTTCAGACAGAGTTCGGTAAAGAAAATAAAACTTTCGTGGATATCTCAGCTGGTGTGGCTCGAAGTGAATTCAACAGGATCCGTTTTCAGGGGGTTGAAGGAAACCAGGGACCTTACCGTCTGACAGGTAAAAACGGCGAGCAGTTCATTACTTTGATCTCAGGTTCTGAACAGGTTTTCATTGATGGTATTTTAATGAAGCGTGGTGAAAATCAGGATTATATCATTAATTATAATACCGGTGAAGTTACATTTACCAGTTTCCGGCCAATTTTCCAGCAAAATTTTATTACGATTTCTTATAATTATACCAATAGAAATTATTCAAGATATTTATTCACAGGAAAAGTTGAGCATAAAAGAGAGAAATTAAAACTGGGATTAAACTGGTTTATGGAAAATGACAACAAAAATGCTCCTCTTTCTTTAAATCTTTCTCCTGAGGACGAAAAAATTCTTGCCGAAGCAGGAAACAATCCGAATCTGATGTACGCTCCTTCCGGTGTGGTAACGGATTATGATGTGAATAAAATCCTTTACCGTTTGATTCAAAATCCTAACGGAAATTATTACGAATTTTCCACCGATGCTACCCAGACCCTTTATACTGTTTCTTTTACCTATTTCGGGGCCAATCTCGGTGATTATAAAATTACACAAACCACCAATAACGGACGTGTTTTTGAATATGTCGGACCAAATCAGGGAGATTACAGAGCCGTAAGAAAACTGCCTTCTCCGGAGAAGTCGCAGGTGTATTCCTTAAACTCAGAATATTTATTAAAAGACGGAAAAATAGGTGCAGATATTTCTTTGAGCAATTATGATGTGAATTTATTTTCCTCGAGGGATTCTTACCAGAATATCGGCTATGCGTGGAGGGTTTTCGGAAATAAAACATTCACCAAAAACAATTGGAAAGGAACTCCGAATTTTGAATATCAATATATAGACAGTCAGTTTCACATTCTCGACCGAATCAATGATGTAGAATTCTCAAGAGATTTCAACCTTGCACAGGAATTCAGCGGAAGAACGCAAAATAGATTTATTTTCAGCTTCCTTAATAAATGGAATAACAAATCAACCTTAAACTACAGAATCAATTATCTTGATGAAAAAGATTCTTATAAAGGAATTAAAAATGACCTTGATTTTGGCTGGATCAAAGGAAAATTTTTCACAAAAGGCAATTTGTCTTACCTGAGCACAACAGCCACACTTCAGGATACAAAATTCATACGAGGTGGTGTTTCAACCGAATATACCGGCAAAAACGGAAGCTGGGCATTAGGCGGAAGCATGGAACACAACGAAAAGAAATACAATGACACCCAGCTTATGGATGTCACCAGTTTCAGCTGGAAAGAAATCTTTGTTCAAAAGAAAATCGGTGACAGTACAAGAACGAAATTGCTGGCGAAGGTATATATGCGTGACAACGACTCAGTGCGTGACAACAGGCTTCAGAGTATGAATAATATCTTAGGCTTTATGGCGGAAAGCCAGATCATTAAAACTGAAAAAACTACCCTGAATGCACTTCTCCATTATAGAAAATTCTTCTATCAGAATCAGGATATTGATGTATCGAGAAACAATGATTTTGTAGTCGGCAATATTCTTTACAACCAGCAGCTTTTCAGGAACGGTATGCGTTTGCAGGCTTTCTACGAACTTGGAAACGGACAGGAAGCGCAAAGAGAATTCCAGTATATTAAAGTGACGGACGGACAAGGTATTTACAAGTGGACAGATTATAACGGCGATGGGGTACAGCAACTGGATGAATTTGAAATTGCTGAATACTCGGATTTAGCACAATACATCAGGGTTTACACAAATTCGGTAAGATATATTCCTTCCAATAAGAATAAAATTCAGCTGGCTTTATTTGTGAATCCTTCCATTGTATTTAATTCTGAAAATAAGTTTTTGAAGCGTTGGAATTTTAATATTTCATTAAATTCACAAAACTCTTTCTATAAAAAAGATAAAGTTTTAGTATTAAATCCTTTTGAAAAGAATAATGACCAGATTCTCAAAAATCAGAATATTCTGGCATCCGTACAGTTCAGTCCGACAGAAAAATCCGGCTGGAACGGAAACTACCGCTTTATCTCGAATGACAATCTGGTGAATGCCAATTTCAGTAACGAAGAAAGGGAACAAACCTCCCATTTCTTAAATATCGGATATTGGTTTAATAAAGAATTCCGGGTAGACTGGGAAAATTCTGTTCATGATATTCAAAACTCATCACAACTGTTCCAGACGAGAGATTACCGTTTGAATAATTTTGAAACAAAGCCAAAAGCTACGTATAAGTTTACGGACGCTATTCAGGCCGAGCTTTCTTCCGCTTTCCGTCAAAAAGACAGACTGGATGGAGAGGAACTTCTGAAAGCATTTGATATTACGGGAACTATTCAGTGGGAACGCAGAAAAACGACGATTAGAGGTAATTTTTCTTTCATTAATAATAATTTTACAGGCAATAGTTTCAGTATTGTCGGAAACCAGATGTTGGATGGTCTGAAGCCTGGAAAAAACCAAGTCTGGAGTGTTTTCATTCAACAGGCGATCAATTCTTTCTTACAATTAAATTTAAATTACGAAGGAAGAAATTCGGGAGAAAGAACCATTCATATTGGAAGTATGCAGGTGAAGGCGAGTTTTTAATTAGGGCTAAAGAGTTGGAAGGTTTTAAAGTGAGAGACATCTATTTTTAAATTGATAAATATAATTTTAGCTCTCCCACTCAAAATCCTCCATCTCTCAAACTCTCGAAGTCTATCAAATTCATTAATAGATTTTATTCATATTTCTGAAAGTTTAAAATTTCGTAAATTTGCGCCATGATAAAAATAGGCAACATAGAACTGCCGGAATTTCCGCTTTTGCTTGCACCGATGGAGGATGTAAGTGATCCGCCATTCAGAAGGCTGTGCAAAATGCATGGTGCAGACTTGATGTATTCTGAGTTTATCTCTTCTGAAGGGTTAATTCGTGATGCAATCAAGAGCAGAAAAAAATTAGATATTTTCGATTACGAAAGACCTGTCGGAATCCAGATTTTTGGTGGTGATGAAGAAGCAATGGCCATGTCGGCAAGAATCGTGGAGACCGTAAACCCCGATCTTGTAGATATCAATTTCGGATGCCCGGTAAAAAAAGTGGTTTGCAAAGGAGCGGGAGCCGGAGTTTTGAAAGATATTGACCTTATGGTTCGTCTTACAAAAGCCGTGGTAAGCTCTACCAGTCTTCCTGTTACGGTAAAAACCCGTTTGGGATGGGACAGCACATCCATCAATATTGACGAAGTTGCAGAACGTCTTCAGGAAACCGGAATCAAGGCACTGACCATCCACGCAAGAACCCGTGCGCAAATGTACAAAGGTGAAGCGGATTGGGAACATATTTCAAGAATTAAACAAAATCCAAATATCGAAATTCCGATTTTCGGGAACGGTGATATCGATTCTCCTGAAAAAGCTTTGGAGTACAAACAAAAATACGCCTGCGACGGAATCATGATCGGTCGTGCAGCGATTGGGTATCCATGGATTTTTAACGAAATCAAACATTTCTTTAAAACCGGAGAACATTTGCCGGAGCCTGCAATTGCTGACAGATTATTGGCCGTTCGCCAACATGCAGAATGGAGTGCAGAATGGAAAGGTGAAAGATTGGGATTGATCGAAATGAGACAGCATTACAGCAATTATTTCCGTGGAGTTCCGCATTTTAAAGATTTTAGAAAGAAATTTTTGGAAGTCTTTACTTTAGAGGAAATGGATACTTTGATCAAAGAAACTCAAGAGTTTTATTCAGAATATTTAGCTCAGCAAGCATAAAAAATAAAAAGAGGCTGTCTCAAAAGTTGGACAGCCTTTTTTATGCAAAAAGGAAAGCGAA
>CBFGVN010000211.1:0-6036 GCA_965651845.1 uncultured Chryseobacterium sp.
GCCAGACCTGTTGTTAAACAAAGTGTAGCATATCCTGTAAAAGTTCCAATTTCAAGAATATTTTTCGGCTGAATCATTTGAGAAATCATCGTTAATAATCTCCCTTGCTGATAACCGGAAATCATATGCGGCTGTGTCGTTTTCTGGTATGTTTCCCTTCTTAATTTTTTCAGAATTTCAGGCTCTGAGGAAGCGTGTGTTTCCAGATACCTGTCCATTTCAGGATTCTTTTCTTCAAAAAAGCTCATTCTACAATTTTTTGTTATTCAAATTTACTTAATTATCAGGAAAAAGCATGAAAAATCCCAAAGATTCTGTGGTATGGGGAAAACCCCATATTAATTACCGTAAAAATACGGATGTTTCCGTACCATAATAGCTCTACCTTTGCAGAGAAGGGTAAAAACACTAGAAAAAAATAAAATGAATGTAGGGGGAAAACAAATTACCAAAGAGAATCAAAAAACCGCAGTACCGAAAGGTAAGGCGGGTTCTTCTTTACAGAAAACTAAACCGAAAATATCCAATTCATTTTTGCAGAAAATTATTTCATTATTGAAAAAAGAAGAATTAATTTGATTAAAAAATAAACCCCGAATGACTTCGGGGTTTATTATTGATTGAATTATGTTTTTTGCTTTTATTTCTTTGGTGCGATATCCATCAGCTTCATGAACTCATCCAGCTTAGGCATGATGATGATTTCCGTTCTTCTGTTTTCCGCTCTTCCGGAAACACTCATGTTTGTTGCTTTAGGATTGTATTCTGAACGTCCTCCTGCCGTAATTCTCGCAGGATCAACCCCGAACTGCGTCTGTAAAACTTTAGCCACAGCCGTACCTCTCAATGCAGAAAGATCCCAGTTGTCTCTTGGTAAATTTGCAGAAGCCAATGGCGCATTATCCGTATTACCTTCGATCAATACTGAATATTTATCATAATCATTGATTACTTTAGCCACTTTTCCTAATACTTCCTGAGCTGCCGGCAATACATTGTAATCTCCTGTTTTGTATAACATTTTGTCTGAAAGAGAGATCATTACCACTCCTTTCAATACTTTTACCTGTACATCGTCGTCTGCTACATTATCCAAAGATCTTTTTAATTTGTTTGATAAAGCCAAGTTCAAGCTGTCATTTTTCGCATTGCTGGAAATTAGCTGTTTAATATAAGAATTGGATGCATTGATCTCTCCTACCAACTTATCAATATTCGCTGAACTTTTTCCAGAATTTGAAAGACAAGCATCAAGTGAAGATTTTAAAGCATCATGCTGACTTTTTAGTAAATTATTTTCACTCGTTAAAGCAGAATTTTGAGATTTCAGATCCTGAATTTCTCTCTGTCTTTCGCCTACGTTTTCAATACATTGCTTGTAGTTTGAGCTTAATGCATCATACTGCTTTTTGCTGATACAAGATGTCATTCCCAACACCATTGCAGAAACTGCTAACATTTTAAAAATTTTCATAAATAATCATTTTTAGACGAGCCAAAGGTAGAAAATTCATTTTAATTATATGAATTATCTTTGCATAAAAGAAATCCTCAACATAGATGTTGAAAATAGTAAACTTTAAAAATCAATTAGACAATCTTATCGATTCTCCAGAAAATCACAGCTATCTTTTGGCGGTGAGCGGGGGTGCAGATTCTATGGTCTTAATGTATCTTTTTAATGAGTTGCGAGATTTGGAATACGAGTTTCAGGTTGCACATATCAATTATAAGCTTCGTGGTGAGGATTCGGATCTTGATCAAAAAGTAGTACAGAATTTCTGTAAAAAAAATCATATTAAATTCCATTTATATGAAGTTTCTGAAAAAGATCAAAAACCGGAAAATTCTATTCAGCTTTGGGCTCGGGAACTGAGGTACCGTTTTTTTAAGCAAATTCAGGAAAAGGAAAACCTGAAGTTTCTGGTGACTGCTCATCATTTGAACGATCAGCTGGAAACTTTTATCATTAATCTTTCCAAAGCAGCAGGGATCAATGGTTTAAGCGGAATTCCCGCCAATGACAATCATATTTTAAGACCTTTTTTAAATTTCAGCAAGGAAGAAATCTACAAATTTGCAGAAGAAAATCACATTGAATACCGTGAAGATATTTCAAACACAAAAAATGACTATTTAAGAAATAAAATCAGGCATGAAATTGTTCCGAAATTATTGGAAACCAATGAACATTTTCTGGAAAATTTTAAAAAGAGCTCTTCTTATCTGAATCAGACAAAGGATTTTGTACAGCAACAGATTCAGGAAATAGAAAATAGGATCAGCATATTTAACAAGTACCACAAAATTTTATCAAAGGAAAAGCTGAAGCAGGAAACTCAATTTGCCCAATTTGAAATTTTAAGGAAATATGGTTTTAATCAAGAAGAGGAAATTTCAAAAATTTTTAAAGCTGAAAACGGAAGTTCTTTTTTTTCAAATGATTATCAGTTGATTGTTAATTATGATGAATTGGTTTTAAGAAGGATGGAAGATGGAGGCAGGAAGTTGGGAGATGACAAAAAGAAAAAAGAGATTCTTTTAATTGAAAATTTCGACTTTTCGGAAAACCAAATTATCATCAATCTTAAAGACATAATAGAAGACATTGAAGAAATCAATAAAAACTTTGAATGGGATTTTGACGCCGAGAAACTCCACTTTCCATTGCAATTGAGAAGACAACAGGATGGTGATGAATTTTATCCTGTCGGTTTTTCCGGAAAAAAGAAAGTTTCTAAGTTTTTTAGGGACGAAAAATTATCTATTTTAGCGAGGCAAAAAATTTGGATCTTAACAGACAGTGAAAATTCCGTACTTGGAATAATACCTTTACGGCAAGACCGAAGAAATACCAGGGATGAGAAAACAAATAAAGTTCTCAAAATTATTAATGAAAAGTAAAATGAAATTTAGAAACTGGTTTTTATTAATGCTGTTGTTTTTAGCAACAGGAATTAATGCACAAATCAAAAATCCTGTAAAATTTAAATTTACAATCAACGATTTAGGAAATAATCAATACGAAGCCGTATTGAATGCCACCATGGAAAGCGGATGGCATATTTATTCCAAAGATATTCCGGAAGATACAGGAATTCCGACTGAATATAAAGTTTCAGGAAAAAATATTGAGCTGATCGGTAAATTTACAGAAGTAGGTAAAAAGCATGAAGAATTTTCCGAAGCTTTCGGAGGTACGATCATTTATTACTCCAATTCTGCGGGCTTTAAGCAAAAATTTAAACTAAAAGACGGAACAAAACCCGGAGATGTAGTTGCTGAAATTACATATCAGACTTGTGACGACAGGGTTTGTCTCGCTCCCAATACACTGGAATTCAACAAACAGGTAACACCAAAAGGTGCAACGGAAGAAGCTAAAACAGATGAAAAAACAGAAACGGTAAAAGATTCCGCTATCACTCCGACAGGAACCGAAACTACTGTAACAGCTCCAGTAAAAGGAGAAACTGCAACAACGGCAGCTTCAACACTCGACCCGAAACAATTAAAAATATCATCCATTGATTTCCAAAAACCATTGACTGACTGTGGAACAGGCTCCACGAAAGTAGACGAAAATTATTGGACTTATTTATTTTTAGGATTCATCGGAGGGTTAATCGCATTGCTTACACCGTGTGTTTTCCCAATGATTCCGCTTACGGTTTCGTTCTTTACAAAAGGAAATAAAAACAAAGCGAAAGGAAAAAGAGATGCACTGATCTACGGATTTTTCATTCTTTTAATTTTTGTTTTATTAAGTGTTCCGTTCCATCTAATTGATGGTATTGCAGGAAATATTTTCAACCAAATTTCTACCAGTGTCTGGCTGAATATCGCATTCTTTATCATATTCATTTTTTTCGCGGGAAGTTTCTTCGGATATTATGATATTACGTTGCCAAGCTCGATCGCCAACAAATCTTCAAAGGCAGAAGAAGCCGGAGGAATTATTGGAATTTTCTTCATGGCATTAACATTGGTAATCGTTTCATTCTCTTGTACAGGGCCTATTTTGGGAAGTTTATTGGGAAGTGCAGTAACAGGATCTGCAAATGTTCCGATGCTGCTAACATTTGCATTGGCCGGTTTCGGACTGGCGTGGGCTATCGTTTTCGGATTGCTGGCATTATTCCCGCAGGCTTTACAAAGTCTTCCGAAATCCGGAGGATGGATGAATACAGTGAAAGTGGTTTTAGGTTTTGTAGAATTGGCTTTGGCTTTAAAATTCTTATCAAAAGCAGATTTGGTTTCTAAAACATTCTTCTTAAAAAGAGAACTTTTCATCGCTATCTGGATTCTTGTTGCCTTAGGTTTAGCTTTATATTTATTCGGATTCATCAGATTTCCGCATGATGATAAGAAACCGAAAATTTCAATAACAAGAAAAATTTTAGGAGTTTTAGGATTTGGATTTGTGATCTATTTAATCCAGGGATTGATTCCTTCTGAACGTCCGAAATTGCAATTATTAAGTGGAATTCTGCCTCCGTTAAACGTAAGCTATTTCCATGATGAAAAAGACGGAATATTGGGAATGCATCCTGAGCACGATTTCTTTACAGCTGTAGAATTGGCTAAAAAAGAGGACAAACCAATCTTAATTGACTTCACCGGCTACGGCTGCGAAAACTGTAGAAAAATGGAAGAATTTGTATGGAGTGAAGCTGATATTTTACCGATACTTCAAAACGATGTGGTTCTTGCCTCCCTGTATGTTGATGACAAGGAAGAGCTTCCTGAAGATCAGAAAACGAAGATCGACCTAGGTGACGGGCAAGTAAAAAAAGTGAAAACAATCGGTGACAGATGGAGCTTGTTCCAGCAGGTTAATTTTAATAATAATTCCCAGCCCCATTATGTTTTGGTAACTCCGGACGGTAAAGTGATCAACACTCCGGTTTCCGGATATATGCCGAAAGAGGATTTCAAGAAATTCCTGGAATGTGGTGTAAATTATTACAAGAAAAACAAATAAAGAATTTTAAATATTATATTAAAACTCATGCTGAAAAGTGTGAGTTTTTTATTCAATAGGAAAACCATTATATCTGAAAAGCTTACCATTAGTCAATAAAAATATACTCTTAAAATATTGTAAAACCTTATGAGATTAAAAAGCCATAAGGATTTTTAATGTTAAAATTTAATCCAATTTGAAGACTTAATATCATTTTGAAATTTTAGGTATAAACTTTGTATAGATTCGTAGACAAGAGTACTGATGCATCATTCTTTATTAAAAACCGTTTAACATTTAAAAATCATTATTATGGCTGAAGTAATTGCACAAGAAAAGCAAGGAGGAAGCAAACAAAGAAAAAAACTAATCCGGGTGGATATGACTCCTATGGTAGACCTTGGATTTTTATTGATCACATTTTTTATGTTTACTACAAATTTTACAAAACCCAATGTGATGGATTTGGGATTGCCCACGAAAGATCTACACCCTCCAAAAATTGACATTGATGTTAAAAATCAAGTTACATTTATTCTTGGAAAGGACAACAGAGTTTTTTATCATCAAAGCAGTAAAGAAGATTTAAATTCTAACAATTTAAAAGAAACTAATTTTAGCGGAATTAATATTACAAAGATTATTTCTGAGGCGTACAACAGTGCTCCCAACAAGAAAAACTTTACCATTATTATTGAACCGACAGATGATGCCAACTATAAAAATTTCGTAGATATTTTAGATAATATTGCAATTTCCAGCAAGAAAAATACGGAATCACCGACATAAAACCTTGGGAAAAGAAAGTTTATGAAGAATTAACCAAATAAAACAAGAAGGGCATTTTTAAAATGCTCTTTTTTATTTACTTTTGAAAGTATAATTTATTTTTTTAAATGAAAAACTTTTTAACCGCAATTGCTCTTATCGCTTTATTTATTTCATGCTCTAAAAAAGAAGCTCATCCTACTTCAGACAAAGCAGACAGCACAAAAATTATTGATTCCATTAATGCTGCAAGAACAAAAATGAATGACAGCATCCGAAGTAAGAATCATTTTAAAGATTTT
>CBFGVN010000212.1:0-6030 GCA_965651845.1 uncultured Chryseobacterium sp.
CGATTTTCACTGCGGTATGTGCTTTTGAAGTCGTTGCACCACCGATTAATAAAGGAAAATCTAAATTTTGTCTTTCCAATTCCTGAGCGATGTATACCATCTCGTCCAAACTTGGCGTAATCAGTCCGCTCAGTCCGATAACGTCTACTTTTTCCTCGATCGCCGTTTGGATAATTTTTTCAGCCGGAACCATCACTCCAAGGTCAACAATTTCATAATTGTTACAGCCCAATACCACACTCACAATATTTTTACCGATATCGTGAACATCACCTTTTACCGTTGCCATCAAAACTTTTCCGTTGGCTGGTTTTGTACCGTCTTTTTCCGCCTCGATGAAGGGCTGCAAATATGCTACCGCTTTTTTCATCACTCTCGCAGATTTTACAACCTGCGGCAAGAACATTTTTCCGCTTCCGAATAAGTCTCCGACTACACCCATTCCGGTCATTAAATTGATTTCAATAACGTGTAATGGTTTTTCTGCCTGTAGTCTCGCTTCTTCCACATCTTCTTCGATAAAACGGTCAATTCCTTTTACCAAAGAATGCGTAATCCTTTCCTGTAAAGGTTTTGTTCTCCACTCAAGCTCTTCAACTTTCTCTTTTTTGACAGATTTATGCTTTTCGGAATAATCTAATAGTCTTTCTGTTGCATCTTCTCTTTTATCAAGAATTACGTCTTCAACAAGCTCAAGAAGTTCTTTATTAATTTCATCATACACCTCCAGCATTGCAGGGTTTACAATTCCCATGTTCATTCCCGCCTGAATGGCGTGGTACAAGAAAACTGAATGCATCGCTTCCCTCACCGTATCATTGCCACGGAACGAGAACGAAACATTACTCACACCACCGCTTACAGATGCATACGGAAGATTCTGGCGAACCCATCTTGTCGCTTCGATGAAGTCGATTGCATTTCTTCTGTGCTCATCCATTCCTGTTGCTACAGGAAAAATATTTAAATCGAAAATAATATCTTCTGCAGGAAAGTTCAGTTGATTTACTAAAATATCATAAGAACGCTTTGAGATCTCAACTCTTCGATCAAAATTATCAGCCTGACCCACCTCATCGAATGCCATAACGATCACCGCAGCGCCATATCTTTTAACAGCTTTTGCCTGTTTGATAAATTCTTCTTCACCACCTTTTAAACTGATAGAATTTACCACACATTTCCCTTGTGCCACCTGCAATCCGGCCTCTAAAATCTCCCATTTTGAGGAGTCGATCATGATCGGGATTCTGGAAATATCGGGTTCGGAAGCGATTAGATTTAAAAATTTAATCATTGAAGCTTTTCCATCGATCAATCCGTCGTCGAAATTGACATCAAGAATCTGTGCACCCCCCTCAACCTGATGACGGGCAATATCCAGCGCTTCCCCGAATTTTTCTTCTTTAATTAATCTTAAAAATTTTTTGGACCCGGCAACATTGGTTCTTTCACCAACGTTGATGAAGTTACTTTCCGGCGTAATAATCAGAGGTTCAAGCCCCGATAATCTTAAATATTTCATCAATTTATTATTCTTCTAAAATATAATATGCGTTATTCGCATTTTGCTTCAGCAAATCGACATGTTTGCCCAAAGCGGTAAAAATCGGAAACCTTTTGTACGCCAAATTATGTTCTTTAGCAAACTGTTCGATTTCCTCTGTAATTTCATTATAATAGAGATAACTGTAGTTCGGGAACAGATGATGGGCAACATGAAAGTTGAAATTTCCCAGTACATTTCTTACCAACCAGTTATTTTCCTGTAAATCATTGGTCACCTCAAACTGATGGTGAAGCCAGCTGTAAGGCAATCCGTTTTTTTCATCCAGTTTCGGGAAAGCATTATCAGGCAGCGGATGCAAAGGCAACAGCACAAACAAAGCAAAAATACTCGCCGAAATCACCTGCAAAAACCAAGCTCCGAGAGCCAACCCGATGGATACTTTAAAAAACAAAACCGGAACTGCAATCTGATAGAAAAAATAAAACAGCTTATAGCTTACCATCTTCACTTTTTCAACCATTGGAATTGCTCCCTGCGTTTTCAGAATCACTCTTTCTTTATCGAAAAAATCTCTAAAATCTCTGATAAACATCCAATTAAACAGATATAAAGGATACACTAAAAAGAAAAAGAAATGCTGATATCTCTGAACTCCTTTCGCTTTGATCCACGGAACAATCAAAAGAAGTCCGCTTTGTTCAATGTCTGTGTCCCATCCGTCTACATTCGGGTAAGCATGATGACTTGCGATATGCCTTTTTTTCCAGATGTAGGAATTGGCTCCTACAAAATCGAAAATCTGTAAAACCAATCCGTTTAGTTTCTTGCTTTTATAAATATTGTTGTGGGCAGCTTCATGGATTAAATTTAAATAAATCAAAACCAGAGAAATCCCCATCAAAATAAAGCTCAAAATATAAACCCAAGGCTTTTCGACATTAAAAACAGCAAAGAAATATAACCCAAAATAGACCAAAGGTAAAATAATGGCTTTGATCTTAATATAAATATCCCTGTTTTCAGGAATTGCTTCTACTCGCTGGTTCACTTTCTTTCTTAGTTCATTAAACAGTTTTGCATCATCTGGATCTTTTAAGTAAATCGGCTTTTCCATTATATTTAATTTTGTGTGTTACTTAAAGATAATATTAAAATACCGTTCCTTTTTTAAGGATTTAATTAAAAAAATCTATTAAATCATACAAATTCCTTCAATTTTCTTGGTGGATACTGTGCTACCAAATCTGCAATTGCCTTGATATGATCGGGCGTTGTTCCACAGCAGCCGCCAATAATGTTGATTAATCCTTTCTCTACATATTCTTTAATCTGACTCGCCATATCTTCCGGAGTTTCATCATATTTTCCGAAAGCATTGGGAAGACCCGCATTAGGATAAGCCGAAACATGGAACTCTGAATTGTGAGCCAATGTTTCCAAATATGGAGTTAACTGATTGGCTCCCAAAGCACAATTAAAACCTACACTTAATAAATTCAAATGGGAAACGGAGATTAAAAATGCTTCCGCGGTCTGTCCACTCAACGTTCTTCCAGAAGCATCGGTAATCGTTCCGGAAACCATGATCGGGATCTTGATTCCTCTCTCATCCTGAATTTCATCAATCGCAAATAATGCCGCTTTTGCATTCAGCGTATCGAAAATAGTTTCTACCAAAAGAATGTCTGAACCTCCGTCTAATAAAGCTTCCGATTGTTGTTTATACGCAACTCTCAATTCTTCAAAGGTAATCGCTCTGTAACCGGGATCATTTACATCCGGACTCAAACTTGCCGTTCTGTTCGTTGGTCCTATCGAACCCGCTACAAATCTTGGCTTTTGAGGATTTTTTGCAGTGTATTCGTCACAAGCTTTTCTTGCGATTTTTGCAGATTCATAGTTTAATTCATAGACCAGATCTTCCATGTGGTAATCTGCCATTGCAATCGTTGTTCCCGAAAACGTATTCGTTTCGATGATGTCTGCACCTGCTTCCAGATATTTTTTGTGAACTTCTTCAATGGCCTGTGGCTGAGTTAATGAGAGTAAATCATTATTCCCTTTTACCGGATGTTCCCAATCTCTAAAACGTTCTCCGCGGTAATCTTCTTCTTCAAACTTATATCGTTGAAGCATTGTTCCCATCGCTCCGTCAAGAATCAAAATTCTTTCGGATAGTGCTTTGTATAGTTGTTCTGAATTTTTCATTTTCATTTATTTTTCATCTTCAAATTAATCCGTTGTTTGATATTTTTCCATACGTTTCACGTATGGCTATTGTTGTTGAACCCTTTAGGTTCGCCATTAATCCAAGGCCTGTTTTAAATCCTTGATAATGTCTTCTACATTTTCCAAACCAACCGAACAGCGAACTAAGCCTGCTGTAATTCCAACTTCATTTCTCTCTTCATCGGTTAATTTTGAATGGGTTGTTGATGCCGGATGCGTCACAATAGTTCTGGTATCTCCTAGGTTTGCTGAAAGTGAACACATTTTAATTTTATCTAAAAAATTTCTTCCGCCTTCAATGCCGCCTTTAATTTCAAATGCCACGATATTTCCGCCTAGCTTCATCTGTTTTTTAGCCACTTCATAACTTGGATGAGATTTTAAGAAAGGATATTTCACCAATTCTACATTTGGATGGCTTTCTAAAAATTCAGCCACTTTTAAAGCATTTTCGCAATGTTTTTCAACACGGATCGCTAAAGTTTCCAAACTTTTTGACAATACCCAGGCGTTGAAAGGTGACATTGCCGGTCCTGTATTTCTTGCGAAAAGATAAATTTCACGGATCAAATCTTCTCTGCCAACTGCTACTCCTCCCAAAACACGACCTTGCCCGTCAATTAACTTCGTTGCGGAATGGACGACAATATCTGCTCCATATTTGATCGGCTGTTGAAGATACGGCGTTGCGAAACAGTTATCCACAATGAAAATTAAATTATGCTTCTTTGCAATCTTTCCGAAAAACTCTAAATCCAAGACCTCAATTGCAGGGTTGGTAGGTGTTTCCAGATACAAAATTTTTGTGTTAGGCTGAATATATTTTTCTACGTTTTCAGCATCTTCTGCTTTGAAATACGTTGTTTGGATATTCCATTTCGGAAAATATTTTGTGAACAACGTATGTGTAGAACCGAAAACTGACTGACAGCTTACAATATGATCACCCGCATTCAACAAAGTAGCAAAAGTTGAATAAATTGCTGCCATACCCGTCGCAAAAGCATATCCCGCTTCTGCACCTTCCATTTTGGCGATCTTATCTGTAAACTCCGTTACATTCGGGTTTGAAAACCGGCTGTATAAATTTTTTGGTTTTTCCTCTGCAAAACTCGCTCTCATATCTTCCGCATCTTCAAATACGAAGCTCGAAGTAAGATACAATGGCGTAGAATGTTCGTCAAACTGAGATCTTTCAGTCTGGGTTCTTATGGCAAATGTCTCAAAGTTTGTTGACAGTTGCTCGTTGTTAGTTTCTGGTTGAATATTATCGCTCATAAACTTGCTTATCTTTTATAAGTATCAATTTAAAAACCTTTTTTACAAATTGCTATATTGATACATTATTATATTGTTATATTTTTTTATTTGTTTGATAGGATTTCATCCTATCCTGATTTGAGTCGTCCCTTCGGGACTCCCATGCTGAAAAACTTCAAGCTTTCGTCTTCCAGCCTCCATCTCTATTTTGTTTCACTTACTCTTAAAATATCTCCAAAAACGCCTCTTGCAGTCACTTTTGCTCCGGCTCCGGCTCCCATAATCACGATCGGATGTTCTCCATAACTTTCCGTATAAATTTCAAAGATGGAATCTGAGCCTTTTAATTGCCCTAAAGCCGAAGTTGCGGGAACGGAAATCAATTTCACATCCAATTCGCCTTTATCTTTCTGCAAATCGCCGTGCAAATCACCAACGTATCTTAGGACATGACCCTGCTCTTGATTTTCTTTGATTTTTTGATATTCTTCATCCAATTCTTCCAGTCTTGAAAGGAATTCTGATTTTGAAACAGAAAGCAAGCTTTCAGGAACAAGATTTTGAATATTGATATCTTCAAATTCATTGATTAAATCTAATTCTCTCGCCAAAATCAATAATTTTCTTGCTACATCATTTCCTGATAAATCTTCTCTTGGATCCGGCTCGGTATAACCTTTTTCCAATGCTTCGTTGATGATGGTTGAAAATTTATCGTCCCTCAAAGAAAAGTTATTGAAAACATAGCTTAATGTTCCTGAAAACACCCCTTTGATTCTTGTGATGTTTTCTCCTGAAAGATGTAGAAGCTTAATTGTGTCAATTAACGGCAAACCTGCACCAACATTGGTTTCGTATAAATAACGTCTATTATTTTTATTCAACGTATATCTTAGTTTGCGATATTCTTCGATCGGAAGTGTATTGAAAATTTTGTTGGAAGAAACAAGGTCGAAACCGTTTTCCGCCAAAGTGTGATAATTTTTAACAAAATCTTTTTCACCCTTTTTTCCATAGGCTGTGGCAAATAT
>CBFGVN010000213.1:0-5993 GCA_965651845.1 uncultured Chryseobacterium sp.
AAACAGTTTCAAGGAAAATACGCAGGGGCAAATGTTTGTCATGGGAACGAAAATTACAAGTATAGAGCAATTTAATGAACTTAGTAAAAAACTTCAGGATATGCTCAGAAAAATCAATAATCCGATCGAGCTTGATAAAGCCATAAAATATTAAATACAAAAACCGATTAATTAAAACCTTTAAACTCTGCCTCTTTCGGCGGAGTTTTTGCTTAATTTTACGTATAAAGAACTGATAAAATGAATAAATTAAATAAAAGTTTTTTCGAAAAAATTTCAGATTGGGCAACAAAGTTTACCGGAAGTTCTTACGCATTCATCGGAGCCACAACTATTGTTGTAGCATGGGCGCTTACAGGACCTATTTTTAATTATTCCGAGACATGGCAGCTTGTTATAAATACGGGAACTACAATCATCACTTTTTTGATGGTTTTTTTGATTCAGAAATCGCAAAATAAAGATTCAAAAGCAATTCAGATAAAACTTAATGAATTACTTGCCGCCAATGAAAAAGCCAGTAACAGGATTGTTGATATTGAAGATCTCACGGAAGACGAGCTAGACCAGCTCCATTGTTATTATGAAAGGCTCGCGAGCTTTGCAAAACAAGATTCTGATATTCATACATCGCACTCAATAGATGCCGCACAAAGAAATCATAATTACAAACATGAATTTTTTAAAAAGAAACATGAAGAATGGCTTCAGAAACAACAAAAAAAGGAATCACATTGATTCCCTTTTTATTTTAAAACTATTTCATAAAATAACTGAAATAAGAACAGCTTCCAATAAGGTTTTTCGCTGTTTCTGTATCTGCATACTGGGTTTTCAGCATAGCAAAATAGGTTCTGTATTTTTGATTTTTGATCTGATCCAATTGTTTCTGATACGCATCACTTTTCTCGCTCCATTTCGGATCCGAATAATCAATTTTTGAAGGGTTTTTAGCTTCGTATTGATAGTATTTTCCTTGCTCTGCACTGGCCATCTGGAAAAGTACCCTTGCTTTTTGTTCTTTGTTGGATGAAAGATCCAGTGCTTTTTTATAATAATTAATGGCAAGATCAAAATTGTCCGGTTCGATATAAGATCTATCGAGGAAGTTTTTATAATAGTACTGATACGGATTTTTTCTGTCGGTGCTCCAGAAATCATATTTTCCACCATTGGTATTGTCTACATCCATCACAAACAGTTCTCTGTAATACCCTAAAATTGAAGTATTGTACAGTAGATTTCCAATGAGCTGATTGGCGGCTGCGGATTTCTCATCTTTTCCGGCTCCGATTTTTTTCAGTTGAATTAAGGCTTCCGCAAGTTCCAGTTTATTCATTGTTGGTTTAATAAATGGAAACGCAGAATAATCTTCTTTTTCCATGCTTTCATCCGCAGTACTTTGATAGCTTTCCCAAACATTGTGCCCAAAAACCAGATCGGAAATATTACTAAAACCATTATAGCTGGTAGCAGCATACTGAAGCGGAGTTACTTTTTTCTCATCATAATTCCATTCTGTTCTTGGTATTCCGGAGAAGTTTTGAGCTTTTGAGTAATACGATTTAGCTTTTTCAAAATCTGCCTGTCTCATGGCTCTGTCACCGTAGATAACGGCGAAGAAAGCATCAATATTTCCGACATCATTTATGTTTTTAGCAATAATCTGCTGTTCAAACTGGGTTTTGTTGGGTTTTCTGTAAAAGTCCTCCACACTTTTCACCAGACTGGAATTCGGGTTATACTGAAGATCGGAAAGTTTGTTATTCATCAAAAAAGATTTTCCGTCTTCGCCCTGAAGGAAATAACGGTTGGCCAGAACATCTTTCAAAAAATCTTTCGTAGACGGAACTTCGCCATAATAATCATAGTCACTTGTTTCGGTGCTGTCTTTTTTAGGTTCCGGTTTATCCACAAAATATTCTGCGTAATCTTTCATTAAATGATCTTCGTATTCGGCATCAATTTTTGGCTGGGAAACAATATCGTTCAGCACTTTCATTCTTTTGATTTCTTCCAGATATTCCGGATTAGTTGTTTTAATATCTTCTAAAATTTCTGTGCTGGCTTTATAATCTTTTTTCAAAAATTTGAGATAAGCGTCTGCAATCTGCCAATACTCGTCTTTAGATTTTTCTTTTGTTTTGTCTGTGAATTTTTCCAGATCGTCCAGAAAGTCCTTCGTTTTGTCATCGTACCAATAATTGTTTTGGGTAAAGACAGGAATCCGGTTCGGATTGTCCAGCAATTCATCATCACTCTGATCGGCTTTGCTTTCCGTTGAGTTTTTATCTTTTTTACCTCCAAAAAGGTTTTTAAAGAATCGTATAATCTTTTGCCAGAAAGAAAGTTCTTTTTTCGGCTCGGCGGCTTGGGTTTTATTTTGATCAGAATTTTTATTTGTGGTATTGGTCTGAACTGTGGAATTATTATCACTGTTATTGTAATAATAAATAGGAAGATAACTTCTTTCCAGCTCATTAATACTTCTCACCGCCATTACTTTCAGGATCTCAGAGTCAGGATTGATCTCAAACATTTTTTCCATAATCGGAATCGGGTTGTTGAAATCTTCATAGCCTAAAAGGAAATAAGCCATGTTTTTTTCGTCATTCGTTCCGGCTCGTTTTAAAATATTATTAAAAGAAGCGGTATCCGAAAGTTTCATCGATACGAAAGCAGACTCTTTACGGCTTCTGCTGTCTTTGAAAACCTGGAAAAAATTCCAGTTGGCCTCACTATTCATTCCTAAACCACGCTGTGCGCCGGCAAGCTGGTCGAGAGCCATGATGTAAGGAGCGCCTTTTAATCTGATCGGTGCAACATACATTTTAAAAGCCTGAACAGCCGCATCATAATTTCTTGTATAATGATTAAATCGCACCAACTGATAACCATATCGTTGCTTGATTTCAGGATTTCTGGCGGCATTGTATAATGATGTTAATGCTGAAATCGTTTTATTATAATCAAGATTCGTAGCATTTTTATCGGTGTTATTTTCTCTGTAATAGAATGAATCTGAACTTTCAACATAATTGATTTTCATGTAAGGCTCAAGATACTTGGCTTCAATCAGATAATCAATCGCTTCCTGATATTTTTGATAAAAACCAACACCCAGTTTTTTTAATAAAGGATTGCTTGGATTTCCTTTTTTTAGCTGATTGAGGTCATTGAGATTCATTTTGTTCACCAGATAATCTGTTTCAGAATAACTTAGCTGATTATTGAAGAACCTTTTCCAAGAATCAATATTTTCGTCCGGGATCTGGTTGGGTTTAAAATCTGTATAAAACCTTGTGGAATAGCTATGAAGAAACGGTAAATAAGATTTATCCTTAATAATACTTTGAGTAAACAAGTTAAAATACTCATAATCCGGGTCGGACCACGCGCAGGCATTGGATTCTGTATAAAAAAGTGATAAAACGGCGAGTGAGAGGAAGTACTTTTTCATTGTTGGTTGGTGTTTTTTTGAGTTGATATTTTTATTAGTTCACAAAGAATTTTGACATTATTATCTGTGTCATCTGCGGGAATTAATTTATTTTTATTAAAAATTAAAATTCTGTCCTGTAACAAATTTACTATCTAATTGATAATAAATGATATTGAAATGTCTTATTTTTTTCTCTAAGAAACTGACAACATCTTGAAGTTGTTCATCCGAAATCTCTTCAACTTTAATTCTGAAACCTTTATTCAGATAATTTCCAAAGTAGAATCCGTCTTTCTGAATTTCAATTTCGTTTTCTGAAATTTTTTTAAAACTGGGATTTTTCAGATCTCTTTCAGACAAAGCATTAATCAGCTTATGTTTTCCCAAATAATTGGTGACAATCCCCCATGAGTAAATCGGAAGGGCTACTTCAATTTTTTTAATCGGGTATTCATCAATTTTTGACAAATAACTTTTCAGAGTATTCACATCAAGAATCGAGTTTTTATCCGAATTTTCAAGAGGTGAAGAAGTAGAGTAGCACATCAGATAGACTTTTTCCACCGGCGGAATTCCGGTTAGGCTTTTGTCTTTCACCTGATGAAGACGGAGAGTACAGGTAATTTCTTTTCCTGAAACTTTCTTTAATTCCTTTAAAAATTTAAAATAATCATCACGGGTTCCGGCGGTCCAGTCGCAGTCAATCTGAATTTCATTGCTGGTTTTTAAATGATATTCTGAAGCTTTCTTTTGAATCAACTCATGAGTATTTCTCGCCAAAAAAGCGATTTCTTCCTTGTTGATATAAAGAAAAGTACGGTTGGTAATAAAAACGACAGGAACTATTTGCTGTTGAATTTCAAAACTTTGGTCTTTAGTAATCACACCGACAGGTTGAAATTTTCCGCTTGATTTATCGATATCAAAAAATCGGGTATACAAATATGGTCTTGAAGTTTTATCTAAAACTTTTTTTTCGGTTTCATCTAAAGCAAGCTTAGTTTTCCAGTAATAAAATGTGTACGGATGGTTTTCTTTTTGGGAACAGGAGAAAAAGAAAAGAGAGAGAAATAAAAATCTGAAAACTTTCATTATTGATATAAAGTGCCTTCACAATTGCAGTTTTGTTCGGCTATTTCAGAAACCGGACAGCAATCGTCGGATTTTTTAATTTTCCCGTTTTCATCCGTAAGGTAAATCTTTTCTTTATCAAATTTTACATAAAAAGTTTCATTGTAAGTTTTAAAATGTACTTTCATCACATTCGGATTGTATTTTCCTGCATTGATCTCTTCCTTTGTTTCCGTACCGTCTGCCTGGTTAATTTGTACAAAACCGAAATGTACATCACCATTCTTTTTTACATCCAGATAATAAGCTGGAGTTCCGGATCCGCTTGCGCCTTGTTCAATATTGAAATCTCTTTTCCCTGTAAACGGTGGTTGAGCTTGTGCAAAAGATAAAATGCTAACGCATAAAATAAGTACACTGAAAATCTTTTTCATATTCTAAATTTTCTCAAAATTAAAAATATTTCAGCAAAAATTACACCGTGAAATTATGGTGATTGCTCTGAAAGACTTTATTCAATTAAGTTAAAATAAAAAACCATCCCAACAACTGGAATGGTTTGTAAATGACTAACAATTTTTATTTTAAAATACCGTAGCTGCCAATTGAATTCTTGCAAACTTATTGGATGGATTCCACATGGCCATCATCGAGACAGGAAGGCTGTAATGATCTGTTATTTTAACTGTTTTACTTGCCTTTACACCAACATTCACAATGTCGAAGCTGTTTTCTCCGTTTCCGTAAAGAAATCTTTTATCATTTAAAGCAAATCCCGCTCCTACAAAGGCATCGAGATTTACTTTTTTATCTTTGATTACAGGATAGCTGGCCTGAACATATGTTGAATATTTGTTCTTTTTATAACTTCCATCCGGCTCAAGAACAACTTCTCCTGCATTGGCACCTCCGTACAGCATTATGTCTGCTTCAATATTCAAAGGAAATGAAGATCCGAAAGTATAATTGGTTCTTAGATCTATAATATGAGCCGTTCTTCTGTTGGAATAATTAAAAATATCATCCGAAGCAACTGCTGTATTGATGTTTCTCGAATTAAACAAATCCCACAATCCTATATAAAATCTGCCATCCGAATATTGAACATAATAATTGATTTCTTTGTAATGAGTTCCGTCTTTATCATCCGTTAAAGCTGAAGCTCCCCAGATTCCCACTTTCCATTTTTTATCTTTATCCAAAGCGTAAGATAAATTTCCCATTACAACAGGTTTATCCGTAATAATTAAACCTCTCCAAAGGTGATTGTTCTGGATATTTGCAGTAAAATCCAATCTGCTGTCTTCCTGTGTTTCTGTATTTTCCTGGGCAAAAAAATTCCCTGTGCCTAGTAAAACCAGGCAAAAAATTATGTTTTTTTTCATTGTAAACTGTTCTGAAATTTAACTTAGCGCTCCATACAATAAAGCTGCGATGGCCGCACCTAAAATGGGTCCTGCAATAGGAATCCATGCATATC
>CBFGVN010000214.1:0-5933 GCA_965651845.1 uncultured Chryseobacterium sp.
ATTAGAAAATCAATTAACATTTAATACCCAGAGAAAACGATTCTTAGGGCTGAATTTAGAAAGAAGATTTAATGAAAACTTTATTTTGGGAGCTACGGTTGTCAATTATTCCGAATCACCACTTACTCAAAAAGTAAGCTATGGTCAGGAAGCCGTGAATAATACCATGGCAGGGATCAATTTGATGTACAACAATCAGCTTCCGTTTCTGACAAGATTAACCGATAAAATTCCATTAGTAAATACAGAAGCTCCATCTAATTTGAACTTCAAAATGGAAGCGGCTTATTTGCTTCCTGGATTAAATAAAGGAATCAACGATCAGTCTTATATTGACGATTTCGAACAAACAACTTCAAAAATTACATTAAAAGAACCGACAGCTTGGAGCTTAGCTTCAAAACCTGAAAAGAATCAAGATGATCCACTTTTCCAGGGTGCCGGTAAGAATAATGATATTACGGAAGGTTACGGAAGAGGGCTATTGTCTTGGTATAACATTGACCCAAGATTCTGGGGCGTTGGTGGAAAAGCTCCGACCGGAATTACTCCACAGTCGGTTTCAAACCACGCTTCAAGAAGGGTTCAGTTCTCGGAAATTTACAACAACAGAGACTTTGTAGCAGGCGAACAAACCTATACAAATACCTTCGATATTTCATATTATCCTACTGAAAAAGGGCCTTACAACTCAAATCCGGCTACGGAAAGTACATCTCGAAGATGGGCGGGTATCATGAGACCGATCACGGTTTCCAACTTTGTGAGCTCGAATATCGAATATGTTGAGTTCTGGCTGATGGATCCTTATGCAGACGGTAATACATTGGGAACAGCTCCGAAACTTTTATTACAACTAGGTAACGTTTCCGAAGACATCCTGAAAGACGGGCAAATGCAGTATGAAAATGGTCTTCCTACACCTTCGGCTCCATCTACAACCACGAATTCAAATTGGGGAACACAGCCTAAGCAGCCACCGATTCTTTATGCTTTCTCAAGTGAGGGAGGAGACAGAATCGCTCAGGATGCCGGATATGATGGTTTAAGCTCTGATCAGGAAGCAGCTTTATTCGGGAATACTTTTGTGAACCCGGTAACGAATGTTTCCGACCCTGCAGTGGATGACTTTGTATTCTACATGTCTGATAAATTTACAGGAAATCTGGCTTCTTCAGTAATCCAGCGATACAAATATTTCAGAAATCCGGAAGGAAACTCTCAGAGTAATTCTTTGGAAGTAGCTTCTCAGACCCCGGATGCGGAAGATATTAATAAAGATTATAACCTGGATCAAAGTGAAAGTTATAATCAGTATGAGGTAGATTTAGATCAGGCAAGTTTAACTTTAGGGCAAAATAACATTGTTGATGTTAAAACTGTTCAAGCAACATTCCAAAATGGTCAGACTGATGAGGTAAAATGGTATTTATTCAGAATTCCGGTTTCACAATATGAAACAAATGCAGGTGATGCTAATCCTTCAATCCTGAATAATGTAAGGTTTGCGAGACTATTATTAAAAGGTTTCGATCAGACATCAACATTAAGATTCGGAACTATGGATTTGGTAAGATCAGACTGGAGAAAATATCCTAATAAAATTTTCAGTGAAACTGTTACATCTCCGGAAGAAGGGACAGCAGCTCCTGTAACCCTTAACAATAATTTTGATATAGGAAGTGTAAACATTGAAGAAAATGCTTTAAACCAGCCTCCATATGTCCTACCTCCAGGAATCGATAGACAGATTTTAAGCGGAAACGCTGGAGCTCAAAGACAGAATGAAGCTTCTCTTTATATGAATGTGAAAGATTTAGGAGCACAAGCTAGAGGAGTGTTTAAAAATACTTCTTTGGATATGAGAAGATATAAAAAATTAAAGCTTTTTGTACATGCTCATGATCCGGGAAACAGAGATCCTAATATTGGTCAGATTGATGAAAAAACGAAATTCTTTATTCGTTTAGGAAGTGATGCTACGGATAACTATTATGAATACGAAGCATCTTTGAAGCTCACTCCAAGTACAGCAACTGCACCACTGGAAATCTGGCCGTTCGAAAATGAAGTTGACTTAAATATTCAGGATTTGGTTGACGCAAAAATAAGAAGAGATAAAAATCATCCTAATGATATAGTTTTAAGAACGAAAGATGATGTTTTTGATGCAGGTAATACCTTTAAGAGCGTATATATAAAGGGACGACCAAGCTTAGGAAATGTTACTACTATTGTTTTAGGTATTAGAAATGGTAGCCCGAGGGGAGGAACAGTTCCACTTATTGACAGAACCATTTGGGTAAACGAAATCCGTCTTTCTGAAATCGAAAACGATGGGGGGTACGCAGGAAATGCAAGCTTGAATTTCAACCTTGGAGATTTTGCTACAGTAAATACCAGTGCATCTTATACTTCAGTTGGTTTCGGAAATATAGATTCAAAACCGGCGGAAAGAAATCAGTCGACACAATCTGCTTTCAGTATCAATACAGCAATTAATGTTGACAAATTCTTACCGGAAAAAAGTGGCGTTAAAATTCCATTAAATTACTCATATTCCCAGACTATCGAGGATCCGAAATATAATCCTTTGGATACCGATGTGGAGTTCAAGAAGGCAGCGAATAAAGAACAGCTGAAAAAAGTAGCAAGAACCTATACTCAGCAAAGAAGTATCGGTGTTGTAAATATGCACAAAGAAAGAATGAACCCAAATAGAAAACCAAAATTCTATGACGTGGAAAACCTTTCTGTAACTGCCGTTTATAACGACGATTTCTACAGAGATATTTATACCAAAAGAAATTACAGACAATATCTGAGAGGGTATATTGATTATAATTATACCTTCAAACCGTGGGTAATCAAACCATTCAACAAAATGATCAGTGACACGGCGAAGTCTGCAAAATATCTGAAATGGGTGAAGGAATTCAATTTCAATCCGGTTCCGACAAGATTCTCTTTCAGAACTGAGGTTGATAGAAATTACAATGAATTAGAGTTCAGAAATATCGATGCGATCTTGAGTGGAAATTATAATGATGATTTCGGAGCCATCAAAAACAGAAACTTCTATTTCGGTTGGCAGTACGGTTTAGGATTTAATTTTACAAAATCTTTAAAACTAGAAATCAACTCTGCGACAAGAACGCTGAATGATAATGTGGATGTCAATTCAATGGATAATAATTCGATTTTCGGAAATGTATTCAGAGCCGGAAGACCTGTGCTGTATAACCACAGAGTTCAGATGAATTACAAACTACCGTTCCAGTATCTTCCGTATTTAGACTTTATCGATGCAGAAATTGGGTACGGATTTACATACAATTGGAACTCAAGATCTACGGTTTTACTTTCCAGCCCGGATGGAAGCTTAGGATCAATAGGTCAGAACACCAATGTTATCCAGGCTACGGCGTCTGCAGATTTTACGAAGTTCTTTGGTCAGTTTAAATACTTTAAAAACCTTTCGACAAAACTTCAGAAACGCAAGCAGGAAATTGATTCATTAAATAACGTATACACTCAGGCTTGGGAGAAAAACAGATATGCTTATAAAAAATATAAGTTTAAAAACAGACTGACTCCGCTTCAAAGTATGGCGTATTTACTGACATCAATCAAGCAATTGGATATTAATTATTCAGAAAATAATGGTACTGTACTTCCGGGATTATTATCTGCTCCAAACTGGTACGGATACGGACAAACACTAGGTGGCCCAACAATCGGGTTCCTATTAGGCTCACAGGCAGATATCAGAAGAGCTGTAATGGAAAACGGATGGGTAAGTGATTCTGAATTTATGACAGATCCTTACATCCGAATGTCTACAAGAGAAGTAAGAGCGAACTTACAGGTAATGCCAATGAACGATCTTAGAATTGACATCAGTGCATTGCATAACTATAACAGAAACTTCTCGCATACCGGATTCAATTATCGTGATCCGGTTACGGGAATTGCAAACCCGGATTATACATTTGCGAATGATCTGGTAACATATTCAAATTCTGTAGTGCTTCTGAAAACGGCATTTAAAGATGGAGCTGCAGTTTATCAGGCCATCAGAGAAAATGCAAGAATATTGTCACAGCAAATGCCGGGACAGTTGGAACCAAACGGATTCAAAGACGGATACGGGATTTCAAATGCTTATATTTTGATTCCGGCGTTTAGAGCAGCGGTGGAAGGAAAATCTCCGAAGCAGATGACCAATCCTAAAAAAGCAGGACTTCCGATTCCAAACTGGAAGATTACTTATTCAGGATTAAGAAATATCCCGATTATCAATGGGCAATTCTCGAAGTTTGATATCCTGCATGCTTATCAGGCAACATATACAGCAACGGGGATTCAGTCAAGTATTGATTATTTCAACAGGCTTAATTCATTGACAAGTTCCGGAAGAGATATTAATGATGATTATATCAATCCGTTTACCTTCGCTCAGGTAGGTTACGTGGAAAACTTCTCACCATTGATTGGGGTAGATGTTACGATGAGAAACAATATGCAGTTTGGTATTCAGTATAACAGATTAAGAACGCTATTGTTAGGATTGGTAAACCAGACTTTAACGGAAGATTCAAACAGCGAATATGTTGTAAGAGTTGGATATATTATAAGAAATTTCAGATTAGGAATGACCAATGTCAGAGGAAGAGGAAAAGCCAAAGGAAGCGATCTTAATATCAGAGGAGACTTCTCATTAAGAGATAGTAAAACAAGTATTACAAATATCTTGTTAGACGATTCGCAGGTTACAGGAGGTCAGAAGCTGATGAACATTAAGATCTCTGCAGACTATAATGTATCTGAAAATCTGAACTTAAGAGTATTCTACGAGCAGATGACTTCTAAATATAAAATCTCAACGGCATTCCCATTGTCAACGATTAGGGCAGGTATTTCTGCGACGTTTACATTCGGAGACTCAGGAGGTTTCTAATTAGAATTAAAATAAATTTAAATGTCCTTCAATTTTGGAGGACATTTTTTATATCCGATATTTGAAGCTTATAGAATTTTGAATACATTTGTAAAAATAAAAATTAAAAAATGAACACACCATCAGAATTAAAGTACACCAAAGATCACGAATGGATCAAGATCGAAGGTAACGTTGCTACAATCGGTATTACAGACTTTGCACAGGGAGAGTTGGGAGATATCGTTTATGTAGATGTAGATACTGTAGATGAGGATCTTAATGGAGGAGATGTTTTCGGAAGTGTAGAAGCTGTAAAAACAGTTTCAGACTTATTCTTACCAATTTCAGGAAAAGTGATAGAATTCAATTCAGAATTAGAAGACCAGCCGGAATTGTTAAATACAGACCCTTACGGAAACGGATGGATCATCAAATTAGAAGTTGCTGAAGGTGCTGATCATTCAGAATTGCTATCTGCTGAAGAATATCAGGCAATCATTGGATAAAATTTCAAAAATATTTAGTAAGATATTGCCCATTTATTGGGCATTTCTTACTTATATGCTTCTTAAGCCCGGTGAAGAGAACCACGAATATTGGTTTATGTTTAGCGGCATCGACAAAGCTTTACACTTAAGCATATTTGCAGCACTCGGTTTCTGTTTCATAGCTGCATTCCCTAAAATCAAATTCTCTTACTTCATTCAGATCATCCTTATATATGCTTTCCTTACCGAGATCCTTCAGGAAGAAATGGGACTTGGCAGATCTATGGAAAACTTAGATGTTATTGCAGACACCATTGGTTGTCTCATCGGATACTATATATATAAGGTACTTACCAAACGTTTTCTCTAATCAATCAAGAAAACTCGCTCCCAAACACTCCCACCCTCAAACGCCCCTCCCAAACACTTCCCAAAATACATCATCTCAAAAACTCTTACCCAAACACAGCAACCCTCCATCCCCAAACCCTCAAACCCTCATA
>CBFGVN010000215.1:0-5911 GCA_965651845.1 uncultured Chryseobacterium sp.
AAATCAAAAATATATAATTTTGCATTTGGGTTGAATCTTTTATACTGATTCCATGAATGTTCAAAAGAATTCCCACCTCTGCTGCTATCCCAAAGCTGAGTATCAGTGAATAACATTACTTTATCTACTTTTTCACCTCTGTTCAACAGATCTTCGATTACCAGGTAACCATTTGTGGAGTAACCTACTTCACCTTCCCTTTTGTAGAATGCATCTACGTTTCTCAGGATACCGTTTTTAGGCATCGGAACTCTCTTCCAAGTGTCACCAAACATACCTGAAACCACATTTTTGCATTGTGACTGCAACATCATCGACATCAACAGACCAATATCGTACAACAATACTTTAGATTTTGGTGAAACAGACTGTTGCATCGAACCCGAAACATCGGCCGCAATCACCACTGAAGTATCAAAACCAAACCCTTTGATGTTTTTTGCACTCACCATTACCGCATCTTCCAATGCTTCCAAAATTGATGATAAATATTTTGAGTCGATCGTTTTCAATTCTCTATACGCCGCCAAAAACCTGAATGGCAATTGTTTCGAATTTCTCACGGCTTTTTCATCCGACAAATAGCTGCACACCTTGAAAATTGCATCTGAGGAAACGGTGGCTTCCAGAATATTTCTAAGGTTTCGCAATGTTGCCATGTAACCTAGTTTGTTACTGAAGATCAGTTCTTCCCACTTATTTTTGAAAGCAACTTTTCTTTCTGCTTCATTGAAAAATTTTGCCTGACCCAACACAGAAAGCTCAACTTCCCAAGTATATGGAGCTTCCAACGAATCATTTACGATTTTGTTGAAAATAGCTTGTTGACTTTCATCTTTTGCTTTGGGGTGAACCAAAAACAAAGCATCTTTCAACGTGACTTCCGCTTTTCTGTTGTATTTTGCGAACTGGTACTCATCAAATTTATTGAATGATTTTACGAGACCTTTTTGAATTTGTTTTGAAAGTTTGTTCAACTTTTTAGTTTCCGTTCTTTCGTTGGCCAATTGGTAATAAGCCAGCAATTCGGTAATTTCGTCGGCTCTTTGGATCACTCCGTCAACGGTTCTGCTTACCAGATCTGTTCCCGAGGCTTGCTTTGCCAATTCGGTTGTTAATACCAATGGAATCGAACGCAAATACATATCTTTTCTTGCATAAACCGCCAATTTTGCCACGAATTCCGGGTCGTTCTTCTGAATCAGAGTCTGAATTCTTACCAGTCTGTCAGCTCCTTTTTCATAGCTGGTGTTGGATAATCCTGTTGTAACAACAGCACTATACAATTCTTCTGCAGGTGTCATCGTGTAAGCTTTTGCACCTTCGTAGTTTAAGACTACTTTATTTTCTTTTCTTAAAAAATTAAATTTCATGGCTACTGTTTTTATTGTTAAACATTCCAGAGGATTATCATTTCTCTCTGATTTCTGATGCAAAGTAATAATGATATTGCGCAATGTTTTTGCGCAGTGAAAATTTTTGTGAAAAAGTTTTATTTTTTTGTTGGAAAATCGCAAAAGCACTAAGTTTTTCTTTTATTTATAATGCTTTTAAGGCGCAAGGATTTTTATCTGTAGTAGAAAATTTCATGTGTTATTGTGAGAAACGCAGTGTTTTTTAATAGCAGAGATTTCCACGCTACACTTCGTTTCGCTCTGAATGACAAACATAACGTTGAACCAACAACTATCAACAAATAACCATCAACCAAAAGAAAAAATCTATCATTCATTTCAAATAAAGGAATCAAGAGTTTGAAGTTTTTGAAAATCTCTTCTCTAGTTTTGTTTTATTAAAATTAAAGCTATGGTTAAAGGATTATATGAAACACACATTCAGGTGCACCATCTGGAAAGTGCAATACAATTTTACACTGAAGTTTTAGGATTGGAATTGGCTCACAAAGAAGAAGGCCGGAGAATTGCATTTTTATGGATCGGGAAAAATAAAGAATCAATGTTAGGTTTGTGGGAGCAAAAAGAAAATTTGCAGACAAGGCATTTTGCTTTTACAGCAGATAAAGAAGATATTTTGAATTATTCCGTAGAATTTTTGAAAAATAAAAATTTAAAACCTTACAATTTTTTAAAAGACGGAATTGAAAAGCCCATGGTTTTCGCCTGGATGCCTGCTTTAGCAATTTATTTCAATGATCCGGATGGAAATCAGCTGGAGTTTATCTCAATTCTCGAAGGTGATGGAAAACCAGAATTGGGAGTCCTTTCTTATGAAGAATGGCTGGAGAAAACAAAGTAATAATCATTTATCTTTTACCTTTAAGAAAATCTAAATTGAAAAAACGTCCTCAAACCTTTAGGTAAACAATTGTCTGAACTCCACCGGACTTAATTTTGTTTTACTTTTAAACAGCCTGCTGAAAGATTGTGAATGTTCAAACCCAAGTTCATATGCAATCTCGCTTACCGACAAATGAGTGGTTGACAATTTTTCCTTCGCTTTATCTATAAGACGGCTCTGAATGTGTTGTTGTGCATTTTGCCCCGTAAGACTTCGTAGCATATCACTTAAATAACTTGGTGACAAATTAAGATGATCTGCCAGATACTGAACTGTTGGCACTCCATTAAACAGACTTTTTTCTTCATTAAAATATTCATCAAGAAGGGTTTCAGTTTTTAGCAGTAAATCGGCATTAACAGCCTTTCGGGTAATAAACTGCCGTTTGTAAAAGCGGTTGCTGTAGTTTAGAAGTGATTCGATCTGGGAAATGATGACATCTTGAGTCATGTCATCAAGCCTCTCATTCAGCTCTTCTTCAATATTTTTAAAAATAGTGACAATCGTTTGCTTTTCTTTAGCAGAAAGATGCAGAGCCTCGTTTGCTGAATAAGAAAAAAAACCATACTGCTTAATTTTTGATGCAAGAGGATACGTTAACAAAAAATCAGGATGAACAATGAGAGTATATCCAGAATGATCACCATTATGGTCACTATCTGCAGTTACCTGATGTGGGGAAACGAAAAACATTCCGCCTTCATCAAAATCATAATACTGTCTGCCATATTTTAACTTACCTGTAAGATTAAATTTCAGAGATATTTTGTAAAAAACAGATGTACGAATAGCCGGCAGATGACCTGTCGGCAATGTATTGTTACTATTATTAATAAGGCTTATCAGAGGGTGCACCGGTTTGGGAAGCCCAAGTAGCCGATGCAATTCTGACAAGGAATTATAATGATAAGGAGTATTTGCTTCCTTCATATTATAAATATAATTAAAAATATTGATTACCAAGGAATTTCTCCTGTCTCAGGGTTATTATCGGGGCAGAAAAATTTACCGGTTGGTCCGTCATTATCAATGAGCGCGTAATGAATAATATGTTCAGCCGCTACCTCCACAGTTCCCGTTCCAAGATGATGATTAAAATCTGTAGCAGTAGACGGCGGACTTACGGCATTTACCTTAAAATCTGTGTTACGTAGCTCATAGGCGAGTGCAATAGTATACATATTTAATGCAGATTTTGAAGACTGATACACAGCACCTTTAGCATTATAATATTTGTATTCGGGATCGCTGTGCAAGGTAAGTGATCCCTGGCTTGAACTTACATTTACAATTCTTGGTTCCGGTGATTTCTGAAGCAAATCTATGAATGCCTGCGTCGTTCTAATGACACCAAATACATTTACATCATATACTTCTTTAAATTTATCAACACCTGTACCAAGTGCAGTGTGCATCAACGGAATATCTCCTTGAAATTCTATTCCGTTAATCCCTGCATTATTTATCAATATATCCAACACATCTGTTTTATTACCGATTTCAATACGTGCCGCATTTATTGATTCCTGATCCGTTACATCCAACTGTATCGCTTCAATATTCCCAAGGCCTTCGGATTTAAGTAATTCTTCAGCATCCAATCCATTTTTAAGATTGCGGCTTCCTATAAAAACATAAAATCCTTTTTGGGATAACTGTCTTGCCATCTCCAAACCAATTCCTTTATTCGCCCCTGTAATTAATACTTTTTTCATTTTATATCTGTTTAAATTTCAGATACAAAAGTCGTTATCAATGTCCTGGGTTTTGTAACCCTATTGCGGTATTTTGTAACATAATCGTTGGTTACAGAAAGACCTTATGTCGCTAGTTTCCGGAGACACCAATGTAAAATTTTCGCAATATTTTTAGCATCGTCCACACCTCTGTGATGTGTACCTTCCAGCGTGAGATTCAGTTCGCCCAAAGCTCTTGCCATTCCGACACTTTTGCGAACCGTCGGATGTAGTTCTCCGAACAAAGTTTTCACATTGTTCGTCACTCAAAGGATAATCCAGATTGAATCTTCTTGCCTGGTTTTGAAGCATATTCAAATCGTAGTTTCCATAGCTTGCCCAAGTAAGGTCTTCAGAATCGTATTCCGCTCTCAGAATATCCAATGCATCTTCGAGTAAAACACCTTCATTATCGAGCATCTGTTGGGTAATGGAGGTCAGTTCCGTACAAAACGGACTCACCTTTGAAAATTGAGGTTTCACTAAAATACCCTCATTTTGTGAAATTTTTCCGGTTTTTGCATTCATAATGCAAACTCCGATTTCTATGATTTCACTTTCCTGACCTCTCGGCGGTCGGTCATTCCAACACGTGGCTTCGAGGTCTATAATTAATATGTTGTCTGTTGTTTTCATTGTTGAATAATTTAATTGTTAAAAGGATGGAATCTGGGAGTTGGAGGCTGGGAGTGAATTACACACTGCAAAAACTTCCCGCTTCCATCATCCTTCCTTACCAAATAATTACTCCAAAATTTTCCTTAAAATTTTGGCAGCGTTGTAAGCATCGTCTGCTCCACTGTGATGATTTCCTTCGAAATTCATATTCAGAAATTTCAGGGCTCGTTTCAAACCCATCATTTTATGAAGTCCGTTATAATTTTTGAATTGATGCATCACATTAATATAATTTTCAGAAAAGGGGTTTTCGATTCCAAACCAGTCACATTGTTCCGTAATCTGTTCTTTATCAAAGCTTCCAAAACCTGCCCAGGTAAGTAAAGTTGAATCATATTCATCCCTAATTTTCTCGCAGGCCTCTTCGAAATACATTCCTTTTTCTTCAATTAATTGTGGAGTAATTCCGGTGAGGTCTGTACAAAATTTATTGATTTTAGACCTTTCAGGAATGACATAAATGCTTTGTTTCCTGGAAATTGCTTTGGTTATTCTGTTTAATTCGCAAATTCCTATTTCTATAATATCGGTTTTTTGGCCAGGCGGGATTTTATCATTTTCCCAACATGTAGCTTCCAAATCGACAATTAATATTTCGTTTGTCGTTTTCATGTTTTTTGATTTAAAGGATAGAAGCATGGAGTTGAAAGCTGGAAGTGAATTACACACTGCAAAAACTTCCCTCTTCCCGCACCCAGAGCTTCCAACCGAAACTAAACTTTAAGAGTCATCAACTCTTCTTTTACAGTATCAATGACTAAAGAATTCAACTTTTTGTTGATTCTTTTCTGTTCTTCTTTTTCTATGGTTGTGAAAGCTTTTGGGAAATCTTTTTCAAAATCCTCCAAAATATCCTGTGCAAAAAGACCGATAATTTTCCCAATCATTTTGGGTTCAAATTCACCAATCTTGCTCACAACGTTATTCAATCTGTTTGCTGTTGCATATCTTTGGATTTCTTCCCAAATATTCTGAGCCGTTTTGCTGAAATAAACATCCTTCTGAGTCGGTCTGTCTTTTCTTACCATTTTAGATTTTTCGACCCATTTTTCATTTTTATTTTTCAAAATAACTCTTGAACCGTTTCCAAAATATTTGGTTTTCAAAGTTTTAACAATAGTTCCTTCACACATATTATTCTCAATTTCCGGTAGTCCCAACCAAGCCGGGATTTTAGAATCGAAAACATTAGGAAACTT